>JAXMIV010000276.1:0-3624 GCA_034377045.1 Prosthecobacter sp.
CACGCAAAGGCTGGGGTTGGGACATCGGGGTTCACTATCGATAAGCAGGAACGGTGCCTGTGCAGGGGAAAGTGTGGGGCGAGAGCAAGAGGGGACGGTCCGCACCGACCCTCATTTCGGGAAAAAGCGCACGTTGGGCAGGTCTTTGAAATGCTCGTCCTGAGTCCAAAGAGTGGCATCGTGGCGCAACGCCACCGCGTAGATGAGGCTGTCGGCCAGCGGCAGAGGGTGGCGCGCAGCTTCCAGAGCCAGAGCACAATCCAAGTCAATAACTTGCCCTCCCTGCATCGTGCCTACAGCCTGAAGCGCGTCATCCTCGCTCCGCTCTCGGAGCACCTTCTTGAAGACCTCGTAGATGGCAATCACTGGAACGAAAAGATTGTCAGTGTCCTCAATGGCAGGAGCGAATAGCCCCGCGCGATGGCTGTCCGTGAAGTATTCCAGCCAGCCGGAAGAGTCCACGACATTGGCGGCGCTCATAGGCGGTCATCCTCCCGATTGATCGTGGTATCCATGCCGCGAAGGAACCCGCGCATCTGCTGAATCGGGCGGACGGGAATAAATTCAACTCTGTCACCATAGCGCAAAACGCGAAGTTTCTCCCCAGGCCGCAAATGCAGAGCGGTGCGAATGGCCCGGGGAATGACAACCTGAAATTTGGGCGAAATGGTAACGGTATTCATATCGATCAACCTACCGTAATACGATTATGCCATCGATGCAAGCATTCAGGCAATCGGCCTCGGCAAAAGGCGCATAAGAAAGAGCATGGGCCAACCAAGGTACTTTTGCGCGCGCTCCAGGCGATTGGCGAGGGCTGCGTCCACCGCGTGTTCGCTGAGATGGTCGAAAATGCAATCCGCGCGGGCCGCGGCGAGGACGTAGTCACTCAATTGATGCGCGTAACTGGCGGGCCGCATCTCCTGACCGCTTTCGGGATCGCGGAACCGCGCCTGCACCCCACGCAGCATCATCGCCGGATGCATGACGGAGACGACGACGCAACCCGAAGGCCGGCAAACCCGCAGCATCTCACGAAACAGTGCCGTGAGGTCGGCGATGTGGTCGATGACGAGTCCGCAAATCACCCGATCAAAAGTCCCTGCGGCAAACGGAAGAGGTTGAGACAGGTCGTGAACTTGAAAAGACACCTTCTCTGCGCCAGGTTTTTGGCGGGCCTGCTCCAGCATCTTCGCGGAGAAGTCCAGTGCCTGCACGACTGCCCCTGAAGCAGCGAGCCGAAGGGCATGACGTCCCGTTCCGCAGCCGACATCAAGAATCTGCAAACCGCGAACCTCCCCCATCAAGCGATCAACCCACGGCTCTTCCAGCGCGAGAATCGGATTGCCATCCGTATCGTAAGTCGCCGCCCAAAGATCGTAACCCGTTGCGGTGGGCAGATCGATGCCGGGAGGGTTTACGGGAACTGGACTTGGTTCCGACATGTTGAAGCCATCCTCAAAACACCGCCTTGCGATGAAACAGGAAACTCTCCACCAACAGAATCGAAAGCACCGCCCACAGCAACCACTGGGGCCAATCGCTGATGCCGGCGGAGGCGAAAGTGGGGAGCTTCTCGCGCGAGGTGGCATTGGCTGCAGTGGCGCTGCCTTTGGCGGAAAGGTCGGTTTCCGCGGCGGAGGCGAGGACGCTGGCGCCGGTCCTGCCCTGCGCTGACTGCCAGGCGCCGATGCGAGTCAGGGGCAGGAGGTCGCCGGTGGCTTCTTCGGAGAGTTCGATGAACTGGGCGCCGTCCCATTCGGTCCACTCGATAAGGCCGCTTTCTTGCAGGAACTGACCGGGCCGCTGGGTGCGCAGATCGGCGAGGGCTTGGCTGGCTTCAGCGCACCAGTAGAGCGCGTTGCCCAAGACGAGTGGAAAGGCGGGGAGGAGGGCGAGCTGTTCTGATTTCGCGGGCGAGAAGGCGCTGACCACAATGCGCTGTCCGGCCACCTCGCCGGCGGCGAGCACGGGTTCGGTGCCGGCGAGCCACAGCGGTTCGAGGGAGCCCGCGAGATCAAGAACGCTGGTCTGGGTAACGGCGAGGCGGTTGGCGGAGACGCGGAAGAGCACGGGATGATCGGGCGCGACGCTGCGCACGCCATCGTGGGGAATGCCGGGCTCGGCGAGAGCACGCAGGCGCAAGGGACCGGCGCTCTTGACCGGGTTCAGCGCGATGACGGGACGATCCGTGGGCCAGGAATCCGGCAGCCAATGTTCGAAAATGTAGACATCGGGCTTGTCCTTCAGCGGCCACGCGGACGGCTGCCCCTTGAGCATTTCGATGCGGCCCGCCTCGATCATGGAGGTCATGGCGAGTTCGGTGAATGGATCAGGCTTGTCGGCAACCCAGGCCACCACCAACGGCCGCGCTTGCGGCAGTGGCGCCGCGACACCGTCGTCCCAGCCGAGACAATCGCCAGGAGTGCGCAACCGCAGTTCCAGGCGCTGACCGCGCACACCTTCCAGGGGCAGGATGATGGAGACACTTTCGCCCGGCTTGAGGTCCATCTCGCGCAATTGCGCCAGGCGGCCCGCCACGGTGACTTCGAGATTCGTGGTCACCTTGGCAGCGTTGCCACGGGCGGCGCTGAGTTTGACAAAAGCTTCGTAACGATCGCGCGTCAGCGGCGCCTGGCGGATTTGGAATCCGGTGATGCCCACATTGACCGCCTTATCCAAAGAGACGTCGAAGAACTCATACGGCAGCGAGGCAACGTCGATAAACGCGCTATCGCCCACATGCCAGATCTGCGAGCGCGATTCCAGTTCCGCCAGCCGGCGCGCCACGGTCAATGCCGCATCGGGGCGGGCTTCGATGGGCTGGGGTTTGAGTTCGTCCAAAAGCCGCAGGCATTCGCGGCGATTGCGGCTGCGCGAAAGCAGGACGCGCGGCTTCGCATCAAAGGCGATAAGCGAGACGATCACCTGATCCGGCAGGCCTTTGAGGCGATCACGCAGCAGCTTGCGGGCTTCTTCCAGGCGGGTGTGGCCGTGCTCATCCCGCGCCGCCATGGAGGCCGACCGATCCACCACCAACACGACCGCGCCCGGCGCATCCGTGCCCACTTCATTCGCGGGCCGCGCCAGCGCCAAAACAGCTAGAATGATCACCAGCAACGTCAGCAGCAGCGACAGCCACTTTTTCAATTTCCGCAGCCACGCGGATTCCTGATGCTCCCGCGAAAGCGAGCGGAAAAACAGCAAGGTCGAGACCGGCACGCGGCGCGCCTTCTTGCGGAACAGGTACAGCGCCAGCGGGATCACCGCAAGCCAGGCCAGGTGCAGAAGATGGGGGGCAAGAAAACGCATCAATGACGAACGCAGGAAGAAGGCAACGGAATGCCGCGGATGTCACGCGCAGAATGTGGGGATTTGGGCGGAACTCACCCCTGCCCCGTCCGCATCGCCTGCTCCAACGCGCGCCAGCCGAGCATGGCGCACTTCACGCGTTGGGGAAATTTTTGCACGCCTTCGAGGAGGATGAGTTCGCCGAGGGCGTCTTCGTTTTTGACGACGCCTTCGCCGGTGACGACGCTGCGGAAGTCGCCCATGAGGCCTTCCGCCTGATCTTTGGCGGCGCCTTTGATCTTCACCGTCATCATGGAGGTGCTCGCCTGGCTG
>JAXMIV010000277.1:0-6144 GCA_034377045.1 Prosthecobacter sp.
CTTCTCGATCGTCCAAGCCACATGGGTGTCGGTGACATCGCCCGTGCCATCCGCTCGAATGGCCATCGCGATGGGTTTGTCGTAACCGGTGCTGAGGAAGATCAGGCCATGCGCGAAGATGGGCCGTGGCACCACGGAGTATCCCTCACCGTAACGCGCCTTCCAAATTTCCGTGCCGGTGGCGGGATCGAGCGCGTTGATCACGCCGCTGCCGGGTGTGATCAGTTGGCGCTTGCCATTCACATCGATCACCAGGGGCGTACAGAAGGAGAACTTCTTCTTCGCGTCGCTGACGCGCATGAACTTCCAGCGTTGCTTGCCAGTGGCCTTGTCCAAAGCGATGACCGCCGGATTGGCCTGCGCATCCGCATTGAAGATGAGCAGGTCCCCTTCGATGACCGGGCTGCCACCCGCGCCATGCACGGGTGCGTAGGCGAACTCGTGGGTGCTCCACACAATGCTGCCGTCGGCGGCATTCAGGCACGCCGTGCCCTCGTGGCCGTAGTGAACGTAGAGCTTGGCATTTTCAAAGATCGGCGTGGGACTCGCATGGCTGTTCTTCCGGTGGATCGAGGGCGTATCCGCCTTTTGCGCAAACACCTCCTTGTCCCAGATGACATTACCGTCCGCCGCCGCCACACAAAGGGCGCGCAGGCTGCGATCCACGACGGGTTTCTCCTCGCCGCCCACAGGCACCGACGTGGTCAGATAGACACGGTCTCCCACCACCACGGGCGATGACCAGCCAATGCCCGGAAGCTCCGACTTCCACAGGATGTTCTTATTCACCGCCGGGCTCCACTCCGTGGGCAATCCGACGGAGGCAGCCTGCCCCTGATGGGTCGGGCCGCGGAACTCCGGCCAGTCTTCAGCGACGGCGGTTGAGGAGATGACAATTAGGAGGGAGAGGAGATTCAGGGAACGCATGCGATAAATCCTATTACAGCTTCCACCCCGCGCGCGGCTCACGGCGGATGAATCGGTTAGCGGCTTCGTTGTTGGTGATTTTCATCGCCTTGGCATCCCAGAGAATCTTGCCGCCGGCGCGGAAGGCGACATTGCCGAGGTGATTGGCTTCGCTGAGCGGTCCGGCGTAACTGAAGGGACTAGCCGTGGGCGTGCCATTCTTGATGGCATTCAGCCATTCGATGTGCTGGCCCGGTGAATCGGGAATGAAAGGCTTCGGCCGCTGAAAGTCCTTAAAGGTGGCTTCGGGCAGCAGCACATGCTTGCTGTAATCGGAGAGCAGCATGCCTTTGTCGCCGATGAACAACACACCGCTGCCCCACGTGCTGATGAAGGGATCGTTCTTCCAGACGTCGGGTTTGTTCACGCCCTGATGCCAATGCAGCTTGCAGGCGGGCATGTCGCCGCGCGGACCGTACTCGTAGCTGGCGGTCATCGAAGCCGGGGCGATCTCAGGATGGGGTGGTGGTCCAAAGGCCTCGATGCTGAGTGGTGCGTCCAGTTTTAGAGCCCAGAACGGCAGATCATTCCAATGGCTGCCGAGATCCGACATGGTGCCATTGCCGAAGTCCCACCAGCGGTACCATTTGGGTCCGGGGAAATAGACTTCGTTGTAAGGCCGGTAAGGCGCGGGACCGATCCACAGATCCCAATCGAGATAGGGCGGCGGTGTTTGCTCTTCCTTGGGCCGCTCCGTGACAAAGACGATGTCCTTGTTCTTTTCGGCATCTTCCTTGCTTTGGAGACCCCAGGCGCGGGAGACGCAGACATGCGCCTCGCTGACTTTGCCGATCGCTCCGCTTTGGATCAACTCCACGACGCGGCGATAGTTTGGCATGCCGTGAATCTGCGTGCCCATTTGCGTGGCGACTCCGGCTTTGGCAGCCGCTTCGGTAATCATTCGAGCTTCCGCCACATCGCGGGTGAGCGGCTTCTCACAATAGACAGGCTTCCCCATCAACAGCGCCGGCATCGTCGCATACGCATGCGTGTGCTCCGTGGTGCTGACCACGACAGCATCGAAGTCCTTGGAGCCCTCATAGAGTTTGCGGAAATCGCGGTAGGCTTTCGCGCCGGGAAAGGCCTGCGCGGCGCGATCCAGGTTCTGGCCATTCACGTCGCAGATGGCGACGACATTCTCCGTGGGTTGCGCAGGCGCTGGGGATTGATTGGCGGGCTGCTTGCCTTTGCCCGAACTCAAAGGGACACCAACGAGGGACATGACATTCGCAGCGCCACGGCCGCCGACACCGATGAAGGCAAGGTTCACCTTCGCATTTGGAGATCGGGAACTGACGATGGCCGGAAAACCAAGGGCGCCGACGGCAACCGCGGAGCTTTGCGCAAGGAAATGACGGCGAGAGACAGTGGAATGAGGCATGGCGAGGGAACGCCCGAGCGGACGAATGTCTTGCGTCGTCTTGAGGGACGCTGAAAGTTTGGTATGGACGGTTGCGTTTGTCAGTGGTAAGACCTCTGACCTATGACGTTATCACCTCTCCAGGATGACCGCTCCAGCCTTGTCGAAAAGGTGTGCCGCCAACTCACCCTCGCCATCCGCCAGGAGAAAAGCGGCAGCCCGGATCTGCTGCCGCCGGAACGCGAACTCGCCGTTCAGTTTGGCGTCAGCCGTCCTGTGGTACGGGAAGCGATGAAGCGATTGGAACTTCAGGGATTGCTGGAGGTGCGGCACGGGATTGGCACCCGTGTGGTGAACCGTTTGCATGCGCCGTTGAATGGCTCCATCACGCTGCTGATCGATGACGCCCACGCGCGCCTCAATCAATCGCTGGAAGTGCGGGCGGCGCTTGAGCCCGAGGTGGCGCGGTTGGCGGCGGAACGCATCACCGCCGCCACACGCAAGCAACAGCGGGCCGCGCATCGAAAGCTGGTGGAGGCGAAGGAACTCGGCGAGGCCATCGAGGCGGACATTGAGTTTCATCGCGCGCTGGCGCAGGCATCTGGCAATGAAATCTTTGAATTGGTACTGAACTCCATGGCGGATTTGGGCCGTGTTTCGCGGCAGGCCACGATGTCTGTTGCGGGCGCTGAAGTCGCACGAACGCACCATGCGCGGATTCTTGAGGCAGTGGTTCAGGGCCATGCCAAGGCTGCCGAATTGGCGATGCGTCAGCACATTCAGGCCGCCATCACCGACCTAACCCATGGCCGTACCCGCAAGAAATAACACCATGGCCGCCTTGCGCTTTTGCCTGCCTTCCCTGTTGCTGCTATCGGCAGCCCACGCCGTGGACTTCGAGAAGGACATCCGTCCGCTATTGAAGGAGCGCTGCGCGGAATGCCACGGCGCCAAGAAGCAAAAGGGCGGTCTGCGTTTGGACTTCAAGAGTTTTGCCATGAAAGGCGGTGACAATGGACCAGTCTTCGCAGCGGGCGACGCCGAGCACAGTGAACTCTGGAAACGTGTCACCTCCACGGATGATGATGAACGCATGCCACCCAAGGGCGCTGCTCTGACGAAGCCGCAAATCGCATGGGTTCGCGAATGGATCAACAGCGGCGCTCCATGGCCCGAGACCCAAGCGGATCGCGAAGCGGCGACGGATCAACGCCTGCGGCACTGGTCTTTTCAGCCGGTGACACAGCCAGCCGTGCCATCGGTGAATGGCGGCCTCATCCGCAATCCGATCGACGCTTTTATTCTGGCCAAGCTCAAGGACAAGAACCTGAGCCCTTCACCCGAGGCTGACCGGCGCACTTTGATCCGCCGGCTGTCGTTTGACCTCTTGGGCCTGCCACCCACACCCAAGGAGGTCGAGGCCTTCCTCAAGGACTCCGGCCCCCTGGCCTATGAAAAGCTGGTGGATCGGCTGCTGGATTCCCCGCACTACGGCGAACGCTGGGCCCGGCATTGGTTGGACATCGCGCACTATGCGGATACCCACGGATTTGAACGCGATCAGCTCCGGCCTAACGCCTGGCGTTACCGTGACTACGTGATCGATGCGCTGAACGCCGACAAGCCTTACGATCACTTCATCCGCGAGCAGATCGCCGGCGATGTGCTGAAGCCAGAAAGCAAGGAGGCGGTGATCGCAACTGGTTTTCTGGCGGCTGGGCCGTGGGATTTTGTCGGGCAGGTGGAGACCAAAAGCCCGACGCTGAATCGCGCCGCCCGCGCCGGTGATCTCGACGACATGGTCACGCAGGTGATGACGACCACGATGGGCCTAACCATCAATTGCGCGCGCTGCCATGATCATAAGCTGGATCCAATTACGCAGGAGGAATACTACCGCCTTTGGTCGGTCTTTGCCGGAGTCAAACGCGGCGAACGCCCGGTCAGCGGTACGGAGGCGCAGCGGTTAGTCGGTGAGAGGGCGCGGTTGGGGGAACGCTTGCGCGAAGTCAGCTTGGAAGTGGCCCGACTATCGGGAGAGCCTTTGGATTTGGCGGATATGGTAGGCGGCGGCAATGGCCGCGGCACGGGCAAGAAGGGAGCAGGCATTGTGCTGGCCACGGGCCAGAGTAACGAAGGCAAACTCGGCTATCACCGCGATTTGCCGGTGAATCGTTACACCCGGACAAAACTCACAGCCGCCAAGGATAAGCCGCATTTCATTCATGGCGTGTTTATTCCGAATGGGCGCGACCGCGTCGTCATCGCTGACGGCATTATCCTCAATCAGGTGCCGCCCAGCTCAGGGCATGCGTGGGATGCGGTGCGCAACGGTCTGCTGAATTCGCAGGTGCATGCGCGGGCCGGCGCGGTGGACTATGCGAGCGCTGGGCATTCCATTCTCGGCTTGCATGCGAATGGCGCAGTGACTTTCGACCTGGCAGAGATTCGGCGGGTGCATCAACTTAAGGAGCTGAACTTTACCGCTGTTGTTGCCTGTGGCGCGGGCGATAGCGCCCGGAAATCGCTGGTGAATTTCTCAGTGTACGTGGATGGCGCTCTCAGCATGCAGCGTTTGAAAATGCACAAGGATGCCAGCGCGTTGGTTGATTTGGCCTTGCCGGCCACAGCGCATCACCTGACGCTGATGGCAACCGATGGCGGTGACGGCATCGGCCATGACCTTCTCTTCCTCGGCGATGCGCAGGTGCGCGCCCGCGCCCAGGCTTCTTTACTCACGGAGGCCGACCGAGCCCGACTCACGAACCTTGAAGAGGAAAGCAAGCGCTTGCGACAATCCCTGACGGCCGTGCCTGAGGCTGCGAAATTGTACGGCATTGTCACGGAACCCCCACCTGTGATTCGAGTGCAACGGCGCGGCAATCCTGAGGATGCCCAACAAGAAGTATTTCCAGGTGGGATTGCCTGCGTGAAGCATCAACTCGCGGACTTCGGCACGCAGGCCACCGCGGAAGGCGAACGCCGGGCCGCGCTCGCCAAGTGGATTACCGACGCCGGTAATCCCCTCACCCGCCGCGTTTTGGTCAACCGCCTTTGGCACCATCATTTCGGCCAGGGGTTGGTGAATACGCCGAGCGATTTCGGCCTCGGCGGCGATCGCCCCTCCCATCCCGAATTGCTGGATTGGCTGGCTGGGGAGTTTCTGCGCAGCGGCTGGTCCATCAAGGCTATGCACCGGTTGATTTGCAACAGTGCGACCTACCGGCAAGTGAGCGCCGGATCGCCAGAGGCGTCTCGCACCGATGCCTCGAACCGCTTGCTGTGGCGGCAGAATTCGCGCCGCGTTGATGCCGAGTCGCTGCGTGATGCGGTGCTCGCCGTCTCAGGCAATCTCAACTTCGCACGTGGCGGACCCGGCTTTCGCGATTTCGATTACACGGAGGCTTACGCACCAATCTACCGTTACATCACCGCGGATAAGCCGGAGCTTTGGCGGCGCAGCATCTACCGTTTCGTCGTGCGCACCACGCCGCATCAGTTCCTGACGACGCTGGACTGCCCTGACCCCGCCAATTTCACTCCTGCTCGTGTCGTTACCACCACGGCCCTTCAGGCACTGACGCTGAGCAACAATGCGTTCATGCTGCAACAGGCGGATTATTTGGCCAAGGGCATCGGCCATGAATCAACATCGGTTGAGGCCCAAGTCATCGGAGCATTTGAACTTGCCTTTCAACGGAGGCCTAACAACAACGAACTTCACGCCGCCACCACGTTGACTGAGACGCAAGGTCTCTTCGCCCTGTGCCGCATGCTGATCAACGCCAACGAGTTTGTTTACATCGATTAGTCATGAA
>JAXMIV010000278.1:0-3290 GCA_034377045.1 Prosthecobacter sp.
CTTGCTGATGACCCGGCCATGCGCGCAACGGCGGCGACGTTTGGCCTGGAAAATGGCAACGTGGCCTTTCTCAGCCATTGCGGATCGCGTGGCTTTGGGAATATCCTGGCACAGCGTCAATTCAAAGCGCTGGAAGGTTTCTTCGATAAGTGGGGCCTCCCCTTTCCGGCTGAGGACAAGCACCTGGTCTACGCTCCCCTCGGATCGACGGAAGCCAATGCCTACCTCGATGACATGGCACTGGGCGCGAACTTCGCGACGGTGAACCACATGCTCATCAATGCACTGGTGCTTGAGGCGTTTCAGGAAGTGCTGCCGGGAACGAAAGGGCAACTGGTGTACTTCATCAGTCATAACATCGCGCGCCAGGAAGTGGTGGATAACCAACTTTCGTGGGTGCACCGCAAGGGAGCGACACGCGCCTTCCCAGGGGGACATCATGCCCTCAAGGATACGCCGTTTGCCGACACCGGCCATCCGATCCTGTTGCCCGGAAACCCACGCGATGGGTCGGTGGTGATGGTGGCTAAACCAGGGGCTGTGAAAAGCTGCTACAGCGTCAACCACGGCGCGGGCCGCTGCATGGGCCGCAAACAGGCGGCGCGAACGTTGGATCAAAAGACAGTGGATGCGGACTTCGAAACCTACGATATCCTGACCAACTGCCGTCAATATCCGATCGATGAAGCACCCAATGCGTACAAAGACTTCCAAGAAGTGCTCCACAGTGTCCAGGCCGCCGGCCTGGCGGAAACTGTGTGCAAACTGAAAGCGCGCTTTGTGATCAAGGATTCGGCGGAGGCGGATGATTAACTTCGATCTATGATTCAAATCTCCGGTGAAGTGGGTGGCGGGCAATTGCTGCGGTCGGCGCTTTCTTTGGCGCTGGTGACCGGGCAGCGATTTCGCATGGCCAATATCCGAGGCAAGCGGCCGAAGCCGGGGCTGATGCGGCAGCATTTGACCTGCGTCAAGGCGGCGGCGGAGGTCAGTGATGCCGCAGTGGATGGGGCGGAGATTGGGTCGACCGAACTGGTCTTCGCGCCGGGGAAAATTCGTGCGGGCGACTACAGCTTTGCGATCGGCAGCGGCGGCAGTACGACGCTGGTGTTGCAAACACTTTTGCCAGCGCTGCTGCACGCGGATGCGGCGAGTACGTTGCGCATCGAAGGCGGTACCCACAACCCCATGGCGCCACCGTTTCAATTCATCGAACAATGCTTTCTGCCGGCGTTGGGCCTCATGGGAGTCAAGGTGTCAGCCGCATTGGAACGGCATGGTTTCATGCAGGCGGGCGGCGGCATGCTCACGGCGCAGATCTCACCGGTAAAGAAGTGGAAAAAGCTGGCGCTGCTCGAGCGCGGAGAACTGGTGGAAACCTTTGGCCGCGTGATTCATGCCCACCTGCACAAAGACATCGCGGAGCGCGAAATCGCCGAAGCAGCCAAGGTGCTGGAGTGGCCAGTCGAACGCATTGAACTACACCATGCCAATGACAGCGCTGGCCCGGGCAATGCGATTTTGCTGGGAGCACAGTTCGCGAACGTCTGTGAGATCAGCAGCGGCATCGCGCAAATGGGCAAGTCAGCGGAGTCGGTAGCGCATGGGGCGGCCAAGGGTCTGCGCTCCTATCTAGCAAGCGCGGCGCCCGTGAGCGAACACCTGGCGGATCAACTGCTGATGCCGATGGCTCTGGCTGGTTGCGGTGTTTTTCACACGGTAGCCATCAGCGACCACACGCGTACAAACATCGCGCTGATTGAACAGTTTTTGCCGGTACGATTCTCCATCGAGGAAGCCGGTGCGGGAGTGAAGATTGTAACCTGCCAATGACGGGTCATGTGAACCGTTCCTCGTCAACTTCCACGCCGAGTCCAGGGGCAACAGGAACCTCGGACTGATCACCACAGATGTTGAGCGGTGTCTTCAGGAATGAGCCACTCAGAAACTGCGGGGCATTGAGCGCAGCGGGATGTTCGAGACCATAGGAGCTATACAGCAACAAGCTGGCCGCGAGCGACAGGTCGGGATCGGTCAGGCCGCTGGCAAAGAAGAGCAGACCGTGCTGCTCCATGTATTCAAGAACGCGGCAAGCCTCCGTCAGCCCGCCACAACGCGATACTTTCATTGCTACGCCATCGAGCAATTCGAGTTGATGGAATGACTGCAGATCCGCCAGCGAGACGATAGCTTCGTCCATGAGGATGGGGAGAGCTTTTTGCCGGCGCAGTCTTTGATAACCCGTGAGACGATTCGCAGGGAGAGGCTGTTCGAGCGCGGCGATGCCGAGGTCGGCCAACTGCGGCGCGATTGCCAGCGCGGTTGCCTCGTCGTAGCCGCCATTGGCATCGACCCAGACGAATGCGTTCGGCGCGAACTTGCGAATCTGGCGGCACACGAGAAGATCCAGTGCGGCATCTCTGCCCACCTTGACGTTGAAGTTGTGAAAGCCGCGTCCGTGCGCCTCGACGATGATTGCCGGCACCTCTTCCGAATTTTGACAGTCCACGGTCCAACTGAGGCTCACCTGCGAGCGACCCTGGCGTTGCCACCGTTGCGGCGCGGACTGTTGCAACACACGACCGGTCAGATCAAACAGAGCGAGGTCGACGCCTGCCTTGCAGATCGGCTGACCAGTGGAAAAGGAGGGAGCGATGGTTTGGTTCATGACGCGCCAGATCGCGTCCGTGTCGAAGGCATCCATACCGATGAGGGCGGGACCGAGGTAACCGTCGATGGTGGTGCGCACGCTTTCCAGCGTTTCATAGCTCCAGGTGTGGGAAGGCACGCTTTGTCCCCAGCCGGCATGGCCCGCATGATCGGTGATCTTCACCATCACTGTGTCACGCATCACCGGTTTGCCGGAAATGCTTTTGAAAAACTTGAACGCCCCCACGACGGGATAGGAGGCGATGAAGGTTTCGACGGAGGCGATGCGGCAAGTCATGGCTTCGACGGCGGTGGAGGCCACTGGAGATGATGATGCAAAAACTCAAACGTCCCCTGACTGTGAATCTCGTGTTTGCCGATGAAGAACTCGATCTGAGTGCGTTCGGGAATTCCGAGCCGCGCGTAGAGCCGCCGGACCTTGGCATACTCGTGAGCGACCCATTCATCCGGCGCCACGCCGTCATCGTGCCCGCGCTCGACCATGAAGGGCCGTGGAGCGACGAGGAAGGTCATTTCCGCATTGCTGACTGTATTGGCGTGATCGAAGGAGAAGATTTCGTGCTCGCCAGTGAAGACGTAGGCGCTGCGGAAGTCGGTGGAGAGAACTTTTCGCGGCCAGT
>JAXMIV010000279.1:0-2578 GCA_034377045.1 Prosthecobacter sp.
GTCGGTGAGGAATTGTTCCTGGCGGACGCTGTAAAAGCCTTTGTAGGCCTGCTTGTACAGTTGGCCGTCGTCATGGAGCTTTTGCAACATGGCCTGGACGACGCGTTTGTGCCGCGGGTCGGTCGTGGCGGCCCAGCCATCGTAGCGGACATTCAGTTTGTCCCAGAGGGCGATGAAAAGCTGGGTGATGCCGTCGACAAAGGCCTGCGGCGACTGCCCCGCCTTCTCGGCGCTTCTTTGGACCTTTTGCCCGTGCTGATCGACGCCGGTGAGAAAATAGACTTCGCGGCCGTTGAGGCGCTGGAAGCGAGCCATGACATCAGCCAGCACCTTTTCATAGGCGTGCCCGATGTGCGGCGGCGCGTTGGTGTAGTCGATGGCGGTGGTGATGTAGTACGGCTTCAAGCGGGAAAGGGGGTTGAGATGAGAAGCTCTAAGTGCGGCGCGGGGCGGGGGCAAGTGCCACGCTTGTCGGAAGCGGTTGCCGGGCTAACGTCGCGGATGGCCACGGAAGAACGCGATTGGTATGACACACCGCTGTATTATGACATCATCTTTGACGCCGATACGGCGCGCGAAGGGGCATTTTTGGAGGCGGTGCAGGCGCGCCATGGCAGGACGCGGGGCCGGCAGATGTTGGAGCCCGCCTGCGGCAGTGGGCGGTTGGTGGCCGAGATGGCACGCCGAGGCTGGAAAGTGAGCGGTTTCGATGGCAGCGAGCGGATGCTGGACTTTGCGCGGGAGCGTTTGCAGCAACAAGGCCTGAAGGCGCGGCTTTGGCATGATTGGCTGCAGAGCTTCACCGTTCCGGGAAAGGTGCAGCCGAGTTTCGATCTGGCGCATTGCCTGGTCAGCACGTTCAAGTATCTGCTTACCGAAGCGGACGCGGTGGCGCATTTGCGGCGGGTCGCAGCCTGCCTGAAATCCGGCGGTCTTTACGCCTTGGGCATCCACCTCAGCGACTATGGCAGAGCGTTGCCTGAGCACGAGCGCTGGGTGGGTGAGCGGGACGGCGTTCACGTGGTGTGCAATACGCGCAGTTGGCCGGCGGACCGCGCGACGCGGTTGGAGGCGATGCGCAATCGCCTAAAGATCACACGCGGAAGCGCCACCCACACCCAGGAAACGCGGTGGCAGTTCCGGACCTACAATGCGGCCCAGGTCCGCGCGCTCATCAGGAAGGCGCCGGAGTTGACGTTGCTCGCCTGCTACGATTTCACCTATGATATCGAAGCCTCGCGGGAGTTGGACGACAGCTACTCGGATGTGATTCTCGTCCTGCGCCGCCAATAACCGTTGCATGCTGACTCTGGACAAGGGCGCGGCCACGCGCTCCATTCTCGCCCGCCATGTCCATTTCAAGAAACGTCGCCATCTGCGCTGGCCTGATTACCGCCCTCTGGACGCAGCTTCCAGCCCAGCAACCCAGCGCTGCCACGGAGAAAGGCGCCTTTGAATTCAAAGACGGCGACCGCTTGGTGTTGTTGGGAAATACGGTTCTGGAGCGCGAGCAGCGCTACTCCACGCTGGAGCCGCTGCTGGCCCTGGCCATCGGTGAGGAGAAGGTCAGCGTTCGGAATTTGGCCTGGAGCGGGGATACGGTTTTCGGGCATGCGCGTTCGTATTTCGGCCCGCCTACGGAAGGCCTGCAGCGGCTGTCCGGGCACCTGGAGATGTTGAAGCCCACCGTGGTGCTCCTTTGCTATGGCTCGGAGATGGCCTTTGAAGGGTTGAGCGGACTGCCGGATTTTTTGAGCGGCTATCGCGGCCTGCTCGACTTGCTCCGCAGCAAGGCCCCGGGCGTGCGGCTGATCATCATGAGCCCGCCCCCGCTGGAAAATCTGCCGCCACCGTTGCCGGATCAAACGGATGCCAATTCGCGGCTCGCCAGCCTGCGTGATGCCTTGCGCAAGTTTGCCGGGTCGCAGAACGCGTTTTTCGTGGATGCCTTTGAGCTGATGGGAGGCGTTCCCAAGCCCGGTCAAACCGCCAAGTTCCTGACCGAAAACGGCGTTCACTACACCCGCGAAGGTTATGAGAAACTGAGCGCGCAACTCGTGACAGGACTCGGTTTGGCGGCGCCTAAGGTGACCGCTGCGGAACTGGAGCCCCTACAGCGTGAAGTGCGGCGCAAAGACCAACTGTTTTTCGACCGTTGGCGCCCGCAAAATGAGACCTATCTGTTTGGATTTCGCAAACATGAGCAGGGGCAGAACGCCAAGGAAATCCCCATGTTCGATCCGCTGATTGAGAAAGCGGACCAGAAGATCCAAGAGCTCAAGGCACAGCTCCTGGCGCGGGAAAAGCGCGTGTGATCCGCCTTCAATCCAGAGCAAGAGCCGCACTGCCAACCTTAGTCTTTCCGCCGTCATGTTTCATCCTCGTCTTCTGATTCTTCTCGCCGCTTGTGTCCAGGTGGTGACCCTCGCCTCTCAACCCAAGTCGCTGGCGGACCTTCCCGACGCGCATCCGGAGGCTGAACAGGCCGGCTTTGTCGTGCCGGACGGTGTTGAGGTGACCCTCTTCGCCAGTGATCCGCTGCTGCAAAAGCCGGTGCAGATGAACTGGGATGCGCAAG
>JAXMIV010000280.1:0-3119 GCA_034377045.1 Prosthecobacter sp.
TAGGGCTGCGGTGCACAACCAACCCCCTTTTCCAGCGATGTCACCATTCCCCCCTGGTGAGCATCCGTCATCAAATCATGAAATGCTTTCACAGTTGCAAATAGGTTGCATTGAATGGCCGGTTCTGCTTCGTCCTTCAACGTCCTTGGCAAGGCCTGTCAGTAAATCCAACAAGTCACCACTCCTCAGAGAAAGCATGCTTTTTTCGGCATCAACTGGCTTTCATGATGATCATTCCGCCGGCTTGCCCACTAAAGAAATCAAAATTTTGCCGTGCCACCGGGTATGCCTTTATCTATCGGCCGGAAATAGCTTCAACATCGCCTGAAGATTCTCGCGTTCAGTCTGACTCCCATCCACGGCCTCCATAGGGGTGGGCGGGGTGCGAGGATACACAATTGGGGCGGGCTTGCTAGACGGGGTCACTTCGGCCATCCCGGCCTTGGTCCCCGTTACCTACGCTCCGTGTCAGTGTCATTTGAACCCGCACAGATACGGATTTGAGCGCCACTGACACACAGCATGGAAGTAAGCACGCTGGACGTAGCCCCCGCTTGAATCCGTACGCGTCCGGATTTTAGCGACACGGACTCTGAGCAAGCCAGACTGAATGCATTCATACTCGGTCTCCTTTGAAGCCCCCCAAACCGTGCGTTGGAATGAACCGACTGTGAATGCGCCGTATGTAGGAACAGCGACAGTCTGGCATAGCAGTCAGGCTCGCCACTACATCACGAGGCACTCTGCGCATTGACGCTTGCGATAAAAGTACTAAGCCGCCGCCGAATGATCAGACATGCGCTATGGGCGATAGGATACGGTTAGGCATCGATTCTCAATCCGAGAGCAGTATTTCAGTTTCTTACACTCCCAGCCGCTCAATCACCGACATCATGGCTTTCTGGCGGTTGTCGACGCCGAGTTTGGCGAGGATGTGCTCCAGATGGCGGTTCACGGTGTGGATCGTCACGCCGAGGATGGAAGCGATCTCGGGATTGGTTTTGCCTTCGCAGACCCAGTGCATCACCTCCGCCTCCCGCTGGCTGAGGCCAAGAGATTGCAGGCGCTCGGCCGCCACCAGCGCGGATTCCTCGCGGACCAGCAGGAAATAGCGGCCCTCATTGCAGCGGCACAGAGTCACCACCACGCGGCGGTTCACCTCCTGCAGTTCGAGCGGCGCGCCGCCAGTTTGTCCATTCGCTGCCTGCCGCTCCAGCCAGATCCGTACGAAAGGCGGCAGAAAATTGTGCTCGGCGCCGGGTTGACGCTCCAGCGTCTTGCCGAAAAACCAGCGTGCGGCTTTGTCACCCTCCAGGATCTCGCCATTCGCCGCAGCGACGATCAGTTCACACATGACGGCGCCGGGGGCGGACGAGGCTTTGTTGCCGGCCACCGGGATAGTGGTGACCCCCATGGAGGTGGTCTTGTGCCGCAGCAATTGCGCCGTCCTGAAGGTGAACCCGTGGGTGCCAATGCGCACCGCGTCGCCATCGTGAAGCGGTCGCGCATGGTTCAAACGCACCCCGTTGACCAGGACGCCATTGCGGCTGCCCATGTCCGTGAGCCACCAGCGTTCGGTGTATTGGAAGATCATTGCGTGCCGGCGGGAGACCTCGGCGTCTTCCAGCACGACGTCGCTGTCGCCGCCGCGGCCGATGAGAAACGGCGAGACCAGGGGGTGATCTCCCTGCTTGGAGACTAGGCGGGCTTTGGGTTCTGGCGCAATCGGGCTTGCGGGCATAACATCAAATGTGACTGCCTAAACGTACCGTGCAAGAACCGTATTGCTCGCAACCATTGGCAGGTCTGCCAATACTGGCGGTGCGGCAGACAATGGATTGCCATTGCTCGGCAGCCTGCCTAGACTCCCCTGTCGAAGCCATTTTCCATGCCCGCGCAAGTCAATATGAACACTCACGGCGCTGATGGCGAGGCTGCGGCGCTGCCGGGGGCGAATCCGGATGCCACGGTCCCTTATAAGTTCGGCTTGGAGATCGCGCGTGGCGGGATGGGCAGCATTCTGGAGGCCGCGGACTGCAAGCTGGGCCGCACGGTGGCGGTGAAGATCATGCTTTCGGAGATGGAAGCCGATGAGGGTCAGAGGCAGCGCTTCATCAATGAGGCCGCCGTGCTGGCAACGTTGGAACATCCCAACATCGTGCCGATCCACGATCTGGGACGCGATTCCGAAGGCCAGCTCTACTACACCATGAAGCTGGTGCATGGACGCACCTTGCAGGCCATCCTTAATGGCCTCCGCAACGGCGAGGCTGCGACACTCGGCCACTACACCCTGGACCGGCTGCTGACGGTCTTCCGCAAGGTGTGCGATGCGCTGGCCTTTGCGCATTCGCGCAAGATCATCCATCGCGATCTGAAGCCGGAGAATGTCATGGTTGGGGAGTTTGGTGAGGTGCTGGTGATGGACTGGGGGCTGGCGAAGAAGTTGATGGTTGAGCGGTTGATGGTTGATAGCCGGAGCCCCAATCCCTCAGATCTATCAACCATCAATTCCCTTCGGGGCTCCGCAACTCAACTATCAGCCACTCCCGAAGACCTCGACTTAAGCGATCAAGCAACCCTCCTTGCTCCCACTGTGCCGCCGGACATGCTGGGTGTGACCATGGAAGGCGCCGTGATGGGCACGCCACAGTACATGTCTCCCGAACAGGCGGAAGGGCGCATCGCGGACATGGATGCGCGTTCAGATATCTTTTCGTTAGGCGGGATTCTGTATGCGATCCTTACTTTGCGGCCGCCGGTGGAGGGGCAGACGCTGGATGAAGTGCTGCAAAAGGTGGCCAGTGGCAGCATCACGCCGCCGTCGAAATTTGGCACCCTTACAGGCCACGCCAAGGGCGAAGTGCTTGAAGCTCAGAAGATCAGACCCCTGCCGCATTGCCCGAATGGTCGGGTGCCCGCCGCACTCTCTGCCGTCGCGATGAAGTCGCTGACCGTGCCGCAAGAAAGTCGTTATCAAACTGTGACCGCGTTCAGTGCGGATGTGGAGGCTTACCAGAACGGTTTTGCGACGAGTGCGGAGAAGGCGGGGGCGTGGAAGATTTTCACACTTTTCGTCAAACGCCACAAGGCAGCGTCCATCGGCTTCGCTGCGGTGC
>JAXMIV010000281.1:0-2561 GCA_034377045.1 Prosthecobacter sp.
TCCTCGTCACCGGAGTGCTGCTGGCCGGCCTATGGTTTGTGGTCCAGCACACGAAAATGGGCACCGCGATGCGAGCCGTGTCCTACAACCAACAGGCGGCGGCGCTCATGGGAATCAACATCGGCCGCATCATTTCCTTCACCTTTGGACTGGGTTCGGCCCTGGCCGCCATCGCGGGCATCCTCTATGCCATGAAGGCACCGGGCATTGATCCCCTCATGGGCGTGCAACCGGGCCTGCGCGCCTTCGTGGCGGCGGTGCTGGGCGGCATTGGCAATCTCCCCGGCGCCGCCCTCGGCGGATTGCTGCTGGGACTGTTGGAAACCTTTGCCGGCGGCATCTCCGGCGTGTCGAATTACCGGGATGGCATTGCCTTCGCCATTCTGATTTTGATTCTCCTGTTTAAACCTGCCGGTCTCCTCGGCAAATCGTCAGTGGAGAAAGTATGATGTCGGTCTTTTCCAATGGCGCCAAACGCTGGCTGATCGTGGGCATTCTGCTCTCCGTGGGAGTCTCGATGTTTTCCGGAGAATTTAACCGTTATTACCTCGGCATCGCCATCGATGCGGGCATCAACATCATCCTCGCCGTCAGCCTGAATCTGATCAATGGGCACACGGGACAGTTCAGTCTGGGCCATGCGGGTTTCATGGCGGTGGGTGGATACACGGCGGCGAAGTTTTCGCTGGTCTGTTCACCCATGGTCCCGGAGAGCATGCGGCCTCTGCTATTCCTCGTCGCTCTGGGATTGGGCGGCCTGTTTGCCGCCATTGCCGGTCTCGGTGTGGGCATTCCTACCCTGCGGCTGCGCGGTGACTACCTTGCGATTGTGACCTTGGGCTTCGGCGAAATTATCCGCGTCATCGCGCAAAACACCGAAAGCATCGGCGCCGCCAGCGGCCTGAAGGGCATCCCCAAGTTCGCCACGCTCGGCTGGACCTTCGCTCTCGCTGCGGTGACGATCTATGTCGTCGCGGCGCTGGTGAACTCCACCTATGGCCGCGGTTTCATCGCAGTCAGCGATGATGAAGTGGCCGCGAGTTCCATGGGCATCAATCCCGTGCGGTACAAGGTCACGGCCTTTGTCACTGGCGCGTTCTTTGCCGGCGTGGCAGGCGGTCTGTATGCTCATCACAAGCAATTCCTGGGGCCGACAGGATTCGATTTCCTCAAGTCCATCGACATCGTCGTCATGGTCATCCTGGGCGGCATGGGGCGCACGGCGGGGGTCATCATCGCGGCCGTCCTGCTGACGATCATGCCGGAGATGTTGCGTGGGTTCGCGGAGTACCGCATGATCATCTATTCACTGCTGATCGTCTGCCTGATGATTGCGCGTCCCCAGGGACTCTTCACCATTAGCCGGAAGAAAGGCGGCGCTGCCGCATGAGCGCCGCGCTGCTTGAAGTTCAAAACGCGACGATTCGCTTCGGCGGTCTGACTGCCGTTTGTGAATTGAACCTGCGCATCCAGCCGAATGAGCTGATCGGATTGATCGGCCCAAACGGCGCCGGGAAGACGACGGCCTTCAACCTGATCAGTGGCGTGTACAAACCCACCGAAGGTCAGATTTACCTGAACGGCACGCTCATCTGCGGCAAGCGCCCGGATCAACTCACGAAGCTGGGCATCGCGCGCACATTCCAGAACATCCGCCTCTTTGGTTCCTTGAGTGTCTTGGACAACGTCCGCGCCGCCACTCAGGTTCATCGCAAGCACGGCATCAGCAGCGCTCTCTGGCGTGGCAAAGCCTTTCGCGAAGACGAGAAAAAAGTCGAACAGGAAGTCCTCGAACTGCTCGCCATCTTCGATCTCGCCCGCTTCCGCGATGAAGAAGCGAAATCCCTTCCCTATGGCGACCAGCGTCGTCTTGAAATCGTCCGCGCCCTCGCCACCAAACCAAAGCTTCTTCTTCTGGACGAACCCGCCGCCGGTATGAACCCCACCGAAAAGGAAGAGCTGATGGGGCTCATTCAGTTCATCAAGGACAAGTTCAACATCGCCATCCTTCTGGTTGAGCACGATATGAAGGTGGTCATGGGCATCTGCCAAAGGATCGCTGTGCTTGAGTACGGCCGCAAAATAGCCGAAGGCACACCGGACGAAATTCAAAAGGACCCGAAGGTCATCGCGGCCTATTTGGGAACTGAAGACGAGGAGGTGGAGTGCGATGCTTGAGATTTCAAACCTGGAAGTCGCCTACGGTTCCATCAAGGCGCTGCATGGCATCTCGTTGAAGGTCCCCGAAAAATCGATCGTCACTTTGATCGGCGGTAACGGCGCCGGCAAATCGACCACGCTGCGCACGATTTCCGGTTTGGTCAAAGCGCGTGCCGGCAAGATCGTCTACGATGGCGTAGACATCACCAATCATCCGCCCCATGAAATCGTCGGTCGGCAGCTTTGCCATGTGCCGGAAGGCCGCATGGTCTTTGCGAACCTGACCGTGCTAGAGAACCTCAAGATGGGCGCCTACCGCCGCAACGACCGCAAGGGAATCGCCGACGACATTGAATACGGCTTCTCCGTCTTTCCACGTCTCAAGGAACGCATCAGTCAGC
>JAXMIV010000282.1:0-2879 GCA_034377045.1 Prosthecobacter sp.
TCATTTTGATGAAGGGTTCGGGCAGACGCACTTCCTCAAAGGTGGCGCCTTTGGGTTTAACCGTATGTTTGTAAAGAGCACCGGTGCCCCAGTCGCAGGTGAAGGGGGCGTTGTTCCATTTGCCGAAGCCGGGCTCATCGATGTACACGGCGCCGCAGCCGGAACCGCCGCCGTAGTCGGCGAGCGGGGCGATGCATTCGTCCGGAAAGTTTTTGAAGAGACGCGGGTAACCGTGGTCGTCGAGGCCGGTGAAGTGATGGAAGCGGACGTTCCAGCCGCCGCCGTCGTTGGTGTTGTCGCGCGCGAAAATGTCCATGAGCGGACTGATGGCGACTTCAAGAATGTTGCGAGTGCCGGTGGAGTAGATCTCGAGGCCAGTGCCATCGGGACGCACACGAATCACGCCGCCACCGCGATGGGTGAGTTTGCGGCCATCAGTGCCCTCGGCGTCGATGAACCCGAAGTCGCCGCCGGCGATGTAAAGCCAGCCGTCAATACCCAGGCTGAGGCCGTTGGTGGTGTGGTCAGCCGGGCGCTTGTCATAACCAAAGGCGATGTTCTTCACCAGAACCTTTTCCTCGTCGGCGACGCCATCGCCGTTCTTGTCAATGAAGGCGCGGAGGTGCGGCGGCTGAATGAGCTAGAGCCGATCGTGATCCCAAACCAGGCCGCGCGGTGCGTCGACGTCTTTGACGAACTCCTTCACTTCATCGGCACGGCCATCGTTGTCGGTATCGCGCAAACGGAGGATGCGGCCGCGATGAGGATTGCGACCCAGGGAACCGTTGCCATCACTGCTGACATAAAGCGTGCCATCCGGCGCGGCGGCGACGAAGACGGGATAGTTGGCGGTCTGCGGCGGCGCGAAGAGCGTGGCCTCGAACCCTTCGGCGACTTTGACATCGGCGAGGTACTTCTGCTCTTCCTGCGGCGTGAGCTTGACGATCTTCGGGGTGATGTTGCCGGCGTTCTTATAAGGATCGGCATCTTCCTTGGCGGTTTTTTCAGCGGCGGCTTTCTGCTCCGCATTCATCTTGGGGGCGATGACTTTGATGCCTTCGCCTTTGAGTTTCACTTCGCGAATGCTGGCCCAGCCGCCGCTCTTTTTGCCGAGAGCGTTGATGCGAATATACTTCACGGGCGCGGTTTTGAAGTCGTGGCTGTAAGGCGCCGGTTTGTCGTTGTGGGAAGCATCGACAAGGACGCTCCAGATTTTGCCGTCGGACGAGGTCTCGATGTTGTAGGTGTAAATGCCGTTGTTCTCCCAAGTCATCGCCAGACCGTTAAGCACGTGCGGCTGATCCAGTTCCAATTGCAACCACTGGGGATAATCAGGACTGCTGGCGCACCAACGGGTACCTTCTTCGCCATCGATGGCGCGCCAGGTGAAATTGTTTTTGCCGGTTTCTTCACTGCTGGCGGTTGCGATCACCAGCGTCGCATCTTTGGGGGCGACGGGCGGCAGGATGGCGGCAGGCTTGGGCGCCTCCGGTTTCGGTTCGGCCTTGATGAAGGTGATTTTGTTTTGGCCCTTGAATGGAGTTTGATATTCCGGCTTCAGTTGATCACATGCCCAGAGCAGACCACGAGTGACGAGATCAAGGTAACGCGCATCGACGACCGTTTCATTGTTATGGCCAATGGTGGTGCTGAAGCTGCGCGCGCCGCTTTTCTCGTTGGTCCACGCAACCACGTACTCCACGGCCTTGCCGTTGACCATTTGAGTGCCCATGACGAGCGGATGGGCATCGAAGATGTTGATGTTGTTGTACAGCTCTTCCTTGTTGGTCGTCCAATCGGCTAACCCCTTGGTGATGGGATGTTCGTTGTCGACGAACTTGAGGGCGATCGGCTCTTGCGGACCATGGGAGGCCGATTGCAGCCCCAGATACTTGAACCACATGTCCGTGCCGGTGCGGTAGCTGTGCATAGCGCAGTGCAGGTTCACGGCCGGAATGGTCTTGTGCGCATCCAAGATGCGTTTCACCAAGGCGATGTCCTTGATGCCGGCAGCGCATTCATCATGAATGATGATGTCGTATCCCGCGGCCCAATCCGCTTTTTCATAGAGCGGAAAACTGGGCGTAACGCTTTTGTCATCGGTCCACACCACATCGACCTGGACATTGGCGCGGGCCTGGATGCCCTGGCTCAGGATTTCCTGCTGTTTGGCATAGTCGTGGCAGCAGCCTCCGGCGAGTAGCAGTGCGCGCAGAGGTTTGGTTTCGGCGGCAGAACCTAAGGCAGCGAAGGTGAGAAGGACGAGGGCGGTGAGACGAAGCATGGGAAGTGAAAACGAGCCCATACAATCGTCACAAAAAGCGAATTGTGATCGAGAAAAGTACCTTTTCTCCTCATTTCATTCGGCGGCCGACTTCCTCACACAGGCCCACGAAGGTCCGTTCCGCGAGATTCATCGGCCGACCTTTCAACGTCGACGTTATCCAACGGCGGCGCAGCTTGGCTTTGGGCAACGGGATGGCGACAAGTTGGCCGGCATCGATCTCCGCGCGGGCGATCCACCTGGCGGTGATGGCGACGCCGAGACCGAGTTTGGCGAGTTCCTTGATGGCTTCGCTGCTGCCCAATTCGATGAAGGACTGGAGGCGCACGCCCTGCTTGAGGAAGAACTCCTGGATGAGGATGAAGTTCAGACTGTTGCGGCTGGAGACGATGAAGGTCTGGCTGGCGGCGTCCTTCGTCTTCGGGGGATTGGTGACCCAGGGATGCAGAGGGGAGACGAGGAATTCGAGTTCATCTTCAAAGATGGCGTGGCAATCCAATCGCGTGATGTCCGGCGGACGAAGGGTGACGGCGAGATCGACCTCATTGTTGATGAGGCGCTCAATGGTCTGCGGCGTTTCACCGGGGACGACACG
>JAXMIV010000283.1:0-13004 GCA_034377045.1 Prosthecobacter sp.
CAGAGCATGTGCGCGCCCATTTTCTCCAGCTCCCTGGCCAGACGCACATAATACTGGAGATCATACTTGTCGCGTTTCGGGTCGAGGATATCGCCGGTATAACAAAGCGTACCTTCGCAGATCGAAGCCGTTTCCTCACGCACCGCATCCATGGCTGGCACGAGGTTGGGCAGATAATTCAAGCTGTCGAAGATGCGGAAGACATCCATGCCGTTCTTGGCTGCGTGTTTGACGAAGCCCTTGACCACATTGTCCGGATAATTGCTGTAACCCACCGCATTGGAGCCGCGGAAAAGCATTTGCAGCAGGATGTTTGGCACCTTTTCCCGAATGACCCGCAGCCGCTCCCACGGATCTTCACGCAGGAAGCGCATCGTCACGTCAAAAGTCGCGCCACCCCACATCTCTAGGCTGAAGAGATTCGGTGCGCGTCGAGCCATGGCTCCGGCGATGGCCGCCATGTCATAGGTACGCATCCGTGTGGCGAGCAGGGACTGATGCGCATCCCGCATCGTCGTATCCGTGATCAATAGGCGCTTCTGACCGGCCACCCACTCTTTGCAGAATTTCTCCGGCCCCATCTCCGTGAGCAGTTGTTTCGTGCCGGTGAGCGGTATGGCGCGGTGATCCCACTTCGGCAGCGGCGGCGGCACCATGGCCTTGCTGATCTTGTGTCCCTTGGCAAAGGGATTGCCGTTGACAATGGTATCCGCCAAGTAGTTCAGCAGCTTGGTGGCGCGGTCTTTGCGCGCTGCGAATTGCAGCAGTTGCGGATTGTTGTCGATGAAGCGCGTGGTGGCCTGGCCTTCGCGAAACTCCGGGTGATGCACGACATTCATCAAGAAAGGAATGTTGGTCTTCACCCCGCGAATACGGAACTCGCGCAGACTGCGGTCCATCCGCTCCAGCGCCTGCTGATAGGTGCTGCCATAGACCGTCAGCTTCACGAGCATCGAGTCGTAGTAGGGTGTGATGACGGCATTGGTCGCGCCTAGGGCGCCATCCAGACGCACGCCGAAGCCGCCGGGGCTGCGATACGTGAGAATCTTGCCAAAATCCGGCGTGAATCCATTTTCCGGATCTTCCGTCGTGATCCGGCACTGGATGGCAAAACCGCTCCTTTCGACCTTCCCCTGCTCCGGCAAGTTTAGCGGCTCATCGTGCAGGCGGCAACCCTGCGCGACCAGAATCTGGCTGCGCACGATATCGATGCTGGTGATCTCCTCCGTGACGGTATGCTCCACCTGGATGCGTGGATTCATCTCGATGAAGTACCAGGCGCCCGTCTCATGATCGACCAGGAACTCCACGGTACCCGCATGGGTATAATTCACCTCGCGCGCCAGTTTCAGCGCTGCGGCGCAAAGACCGTCAATGATCTTCTGCTCCAGTCCATAGCTGGGCGCCTGTTCGATGACCTTTTGGTGCCGGCGCTGCACCGAGCAGTCGCGCTCGTGCAGGTGCAGCACATTGCCATGCTTGTCGCCGAGGATCTGCACTTCGACGTGCTTCGCCTTGCCGACGAACTTCTCCAAAAACACCGCACCATTGCCAAAGGCCCGCGCGGCCTCGGTCTGCGCCTCAGCCAGGAGTTTCTCCAGGTCTTTTGCCTCCCGCACCACACGCATACCGCGCCCGCCACCGCCGAAGGCCGCCTTGATGATCAACGGGAAGCCGATTTTCTTGGCAATCGCGATCGCCTTCTTCCGGTCGCTCACGGGTTCGTCCGTGCCTTCCAGGATCGGCACATTGAGCTTGCGCGCGATATTACGGGCGGCGGTCTTGTCCCCCATCATGTCCAGGATTTTGGCCTCCGGGCCGATGAAAACGATGCCGGCGTCGGCGCAGGCCTGGGCAAATTGCGGATTCTCCGAAAGGAACCCGTACCCCGGGTGGATCGCGTCCACGCCTTTCTCCTTCGCTAGTGCCACGATGCCCTCAATGTCCAGATAGGCGCCCAGAGCGCCCTTTTCACGATTGAGCTCATAAGCCTCATCCGCCTTGAACCGATGCGGGCAAAAGCGGTCCTCGGCCGCGTAAATGCCCACGGTACGTATGCCCAGTTCGGTGGCCGCACGCATCACGCGAATCGCGATTTCGGAGCGATTTGCCACCATCAGCTTCTTAAATTGGCGGAGGACAGGCACGGCGGGGTCGGTGCGGTCTGAGGTCGGAGATTTCGGGGGCATGGTTGTGATTGGAGGAAAAGGGGCGCTGGAGGGCGCGGCTGCGATTCTCCACGGCAGCCGCCGCTTTGCAAGGCGCGGGATTGTGATAAGCGGGTTTGGTCTGCGATTCGGCCTAAAAAGCGCGGCAAAAAAGACGCGGATGCTTGCGAAAAGATCGGGTTCAAGGCGTAGGTGAGTTCAGGTGTGGGCATGCCAATTCGGCCCTGCCCGACATTCAGCCTAACCAAATCCATGCAATCGCTTCGTGTGCGGTGTGCGTTTCAGCATCGCTTTTTATCATACTATTGTGATTGTGCCTGCCATTTTGCGGTACTCGGCATGGGCGGTGCTTAATGGAGACTTACCCCCCAAAGTGTCAGTCGAAAAAGGATCTTGAATGGTTCTGGAAGTCCACGGCCCGGCGGGGGCATGCCTTCCATACCGCCCTATGCAAATGCCTAAAATCCTATGTCTGGTTCTCGCCATGCTTTTCGCCGGGACAGGCCCACTGCCCGCGCAACTGACTTTGGATGGTGATACGAGCACTTCCGGCATCCAGAATGGCAGCGGCGCCTGGAACCTGAGCACCGCCAACTGGTGGGACGGCAGTGCCAACGTGACCTGGAACAACGACGGCGCCACTACCGCCACCTTCGGCACCAATACCGGCAACACCGGCGGTACCATCACTGTCAGCGGCACGATCAATGTTGGTGGCATGAAATTCAACCCCCTGAGCGCCCTCCCCGTCACGATTGCCCACACCTTCACCGGCGGCACCCTTGCCTTCGCCGACAATGCAGTCATTGAGGCGGGCGACAACACTTCCTCCGGCAGCACTACGGTGTTGTTTCTGAATCTCAATTCCGTCCTTACTGGCAACAATCTGACAATCCAGCGCGCGCCCACCGTCGTTGCGGCGCAGACCTTTCAATACGTGCGCTTCGCGGCGGCAAACCCCAATCTCACCGGCACCTTATCCCTCAAGGCCACGACCGTCTCCCGGGGCATCTTCCTCTTGACCGCCGCCGCCAATACCGTTTCCGGTGTCTCCGACATCGTCGTTGAAAGCGGCAGCGTCTTCGCCGCGGGCGGCACTTCCAATACCTATGCCAACACCTTTTCCATCGCTGGCATCGGCAGTGCCAGCGGCGCCATTCGCGTCGACAGCAGCAGCATGCAATTCACCGGCCAGATCAAGCTCACGGCAGACGCCGCCATTCATACCAACGGCAGCGTTACTGGCACCAACATCAGTGGTTCCATTGTCGACAGCGGCGGCAGCTTTGGATTTCAAAGGACTACGGCCACGATCAACACCACGCTGACCTTGAGCGGCAGCAATACCTATACCGGCGCCACCACCCTCGGCCGTAGTGGCGCCGTGTCCGGCGGCAATACAATCCTCGACTTTGCCGCCGCCACCGCGCCGAGCAGCGACATCCTTTACAATGGCAAAACGGCAGGTGCCTTGAATCTTTGGGGCGGCGCCGCGGGCATCACCATGCTGACTCTGCAAGGAAAAGCCAACACCGCCAACTCACAGCGGTTCGGCGCCGTGACCGCCAATACCAACCGCTCCAACATCATCCTCGCCCCGGGCGCTAATGGCGGATCGATGACCCTCGCCGTCGGCGCCATTACCCACGCGACTTCAGGCTCTGTTGGATTTGTGGTTCCGACAGGGGCCACGATCACCACCACTGCGGCCAACGGTCTTCTTGGCCCCTGGGCGACCCTGTCCAATGGTGCCGGCAGCGGTTCGTGGGCCGGTGTCAGCGGTGGCGCGCTGACAGGTTTCACAGGAGATTTGCCGCATCAAACGGGCACGCCTATCAATGCGCTGTCCGTCTATTCGACTACAAGCAACCTCAGCATCACCAGCGTCTCCTCCGGCAACATCCAGCCGGGCGGCACCCCAGTCCTGGTGGGCACGGTCACCATGGCGGACAGCCTCAACAGCCGGGTTCTGGACATCGGTGCAGGCAACATCCTGAGGACGGGTACGACTGGAGGCATCCAAATCACCAGCGACGGCAAGGACTTTGTCGTCGGTTTGGCAGGCAGTGCGGGCACATTGAGCGGCTCAACCGCGGCCAGTGAGATGTGGCTCACAAACATGTCCGCCACCAGCACGTTGGCTGTCAACTCCGTCCTCGCCAACAACGGCTCCGGTGTCCTGTCCGTCTTCGGTAACGGCGTCGGTAACACGGTGCTTAATGGCAATAACACCTTCACCGGCGCTGTGCGGGTGGGCAGCGGCTCGCTGGAAGCCACGAATAGCGGTGCTTTGGGAACCTCGGCGGGCGGAGTTACCGTCCTTTCCGGAGCGGCGTTGCGGCTGGCCGGAAACATCACGCTGGCGGATGCCATGAGTATCTCCGGATTTGGCATCAACAACGACGGTGTGATTCGCAACCTGAGTGGTGACAACTCGATCAGCGGTCTTCTCACGCAGACTGCACTCACCCGCATCAATTCCGATGCTGGAACCCTGACGCTGGCGGGCGCCACTGCTATCTCGCCAGTACTGACCGGCAACTTTGCCGCCACCTTCAGCGGCTCCGGCAATGTCCTCGTCACCGGCAGAATCGGCAGCGCCAGCACCTCCACCCTCGCATTCACCAAGGAAGGTACCGGTACTCTCACCCTGCAAGGCAGCAACAACAACTCCGGCATCACCACCCTCAATGCCGGTATCCTGCACTTGGATTTCTCTGGCGCCAACGCTCCAGCCACCAATATCCTATACAACGGCATCACCGCCGGCGCCTTTGCTCAGGCGGGCGGCACCTTGCAGGTCACCGGCAAAGGTGATGCCACCAACTCGCAATCTTTCGGCGCCTATACCCTTTCCGCCCCGGCAGCCATCAGCGTGGTTCAAAACGGCGCCGCTAGCGTGATGTTGAACTTCACCACGATCACTCGCTCCGCGGGTACCATCCTCAAACTGGACCTGCCCACGGCGGGATTCATCACCACCACCAGCGGCGCCAACAATGCCCTCCTCACCGGCACCGGTGGCGTGGCTTACGCCACGGTGGGATTGAACGATTGGGCCGGAACCAGCACCCTCAGCGGCGGTGTGCGCAACATCGTTGGCTTGTCCACCCTGGGCATCTCCACGCCCTCCACCGCCACCACCTTATCCGGCAATGCCGACATTGCCTCAGGCGTTGCCACCACCACTCTCAGCGCCGATACCTCCATCACCAGCCTGCGCTTCAATCAAAATCAGGGTGGTCTAACTACCGTCACTCAGGATGCCACAGGCGGGCGATACCTCACCACGGGCGGAATCTTGGTGACACCGGACGTAGGTGCCAATGACGTCCTCATCTCCACCGGCGCGTTGCGGGCGCCCGCGAGCGCCTCGGACCTGATCGTCATTCAAAACAACACTGCGGGAGCCCTCCGCATCAGCGCCAAAATCACCAACAATGCCAGCACCACCCCCGGCACGACCACCCTGACCAAATCAGGTCCAGGCCTCGTGATCATCGAATCCAATACCGTTTACAACGGGGGCGCGTTCCCCACTGCCTACTACACCGGCGGCAACCGGATCCAGGAGGGATCCATGCAGTTTATTTCCACCTCGGGCGCCCACCTCAACTATCCCGTTTATTCCGCTGCGGATTTCTACCTGGGCTCAGGCACCAACAGTGGCAAATTGGTCATCGGCGGCGGCACTGTCCCCATCACGCTCTGGGGCGGTCTGCGCATTGAGGGTACCGGCACAACCAACTCCGTGGTTGGTGGCTCCTCCGCGCTTTCCGGTTTCCACAACTACTTCAACGCCGTGCGCGATTTTCGCAAGGGTTTCTTCGGCGGCAGCGGCGCCAATGAGGACAACCTGAGCCTCACCATTTCGGTAGGCACCTTTCAACTCGGGCCTAACAACACCTTTGCCGGAAAAACCACCCTGCTGCAAAACACTCTTGAGGTGGAAAAACTGGCCAACAGCGGCCTGCCCAGTTCACTCGGCAGAGGGGACTTCAATGCCGCCAGCGCCATCATTGAAATGGCCTCATACACGACCAGCACCGCGGGTTCCACTGCGGTCGCGACGCTGCGGTACACCGGCAGCACGGACTCCCTCACCAACCGCGTGATCCACATTACCAACAGTGACGTCGCCACCGACATCACGGCCGCGATCGCAGTGATCGAAAACGCTGGCACAGGCGCCCTCAAGTTCACCAGCGCGTTTACTGCCGGCGGTTCCAATCCGGCGCAACGCACACTGCGCCTTGAAGGCACGAACATCGGCGCCAATGAGATCGTCGGCATCGGCAATGCCAGCGGCGCCATATTGACGGGACTGATCAAAAATGGCGCCGGCACCTGGATTCTCACCGGCGACAGCACCTACGGCGGAGGCACGACGGTCAATGGGGGCAAGCTGCTTGTCGCCAACACCGGCAGCGGGGCTTCCGCCACCGGCACAGGACCAGTCACCGTGCAATCCGGCGCTACTTTCGGAGGCGTGGGTCGCATCGCCCTGGCAACAGATCGATCGATTACAATCAATGGCGGCGCCACCCTGAGCGTCGGCAACAGCACCCTTGTTACCCCTGCTACAGGAACGCTTGAGCTTGTCACCTCCGGCATCGGCACCATCAGTCTCAACACGGCCGCGTCCTTTGCGCTTGACCTGATCAGCCGCGGCACTCTTGAGAATCCCATCGGCGCCTCTGACACCTTGAAGATCACTGTCAAGCTCTCAATTGCCGCCGACGCGACCCTGAAAGTGGCGAATCTCACCGGCATCAACGATTTCGCTGCCGGCGATCAATGGAAGCTTTTTGACTGGAGTGGCCTAACCGAATCCGTCAATGGCTCTTTCACCACCCTGGATCTGCCCGGTCTCGGAGACTCTCTCGGATGGGATCTGAACCACCTCTATAGCGATGGGTTCATTTCCATCGTCGCGGTCCCCGAACCCTCCCGATCCCTCCTGCTGTTCTGCGGCGTGCTCACCCTCCAGCATCGCCGCCGCCGCGCCTAATGTTGGGTCTGATCGAGATTTTGTTCCCGCTTGTTCTTGTCAAAGCGCACGTCTTCAGCTTTCTCGATGAAAATCGTGTCCTCGCAGATGTTCTTGGCGTGGTCCCCTACCCTTTCCAGAAAACGGGCCACAAAGATCAGGTGCAGATAGGCCTCCAGCGGTGAATTCCGCGCTTCCATGACCGGCAGCAGCGCCTGATCGAGCGACTTTTCCGCCGCATCCAATTCCTTGTCCATCAGACGGGCTTCGGCGGCGGATTCAGCATCCCCTTCGGCAAAGGCCTTGATGCTGCACTCCAGATTGCGCGCGCACAGATGATAAACCGGCTGGATCAGGCTCAGTTCCGTCATTTCCGGCAGCCCATTGATGAACCGAGCTCGTTTCGCGATGCTGCCGGCCTGGTCGGAAATGCGTTCCAGGTTATTCGCCACCCGGATGGTGCCCATGACTTGGCGCAAATCGTGGGCAGTGGGCTGGAATTTCAAAAGGATCTGCATCCCCAGCCTGTCGATGTTCTTTTCCAGGTCATTCACGTCCTGATCCGCCGCTATCGCGCCATTGCACAGGTCCGTGTCCCGCTCCAACAGCCCGCGCATGGCGCTGGCCAAGTTTTTCCGCGCCATGCTGGCCATGGTGAGGACCTGCTCCCGCAGGCGTTCCAGGTCTTGGTCGAAGGTGGACAAAATATGATCAGCCATGGTCACGCAGGAGTGTGGGTTACTCTACATCGCCCCTGTGACAGTTTCGACACTTAAATTGCCGTCCAGCACAACCCCTATGGCCGCCACGTCCCCTTTTGGCTCCCGATTCGTGCGCTCACAAAACTGCCCATAGGTGATCACCTCAAAGCGGCCGTCGTCGTATTCCATGATCGCGGTCAGGGATTCCACCCAGTCCCCGGAATTCAGGTAATGGGTGGCGCCGATCACCTTGTTCGCCGGGCTGTGAATGTGCCCGCAGATAATGCCCTTGCAGTTTTTGGCCGCGGCCAGTTGCTGCAGTTGCTCCTCATACCGGCCGACAAAACTCACCGCTGACTTCACTTTTAGCTTCACCCAGCGGCTCAGGGAAAAGCTCGGCTTGCCGCGAATCCGCCGGTACCAGTTGTAGAATCGATTGATGCGCAGTAGCAAATTGTAGCCAATACCGCCCAAATGCGCCACCCACGGGTGGTTGGTCGTCACGTGATCAAAGCCATCACCATGCACCACCAGGTAATTGCCGGCATTCGTGTGGTGAATGTATTCGTCGGTGATGTGAAAGTTCTCAATCCGGATCGGAATGAATCGATCCAGAATATCGTCGTGATTACCGCGCAGGTAGATCACCTCCGTATTCTCCTTCTCCATCTTCCGCAGCACCGTGCGGATGAAGTGCGTGTGGCTCTTATTCCATCCCCCCAATCGCTTCAGATGCCACGCATCGATGATGTCCCCGTTCATCACCAGCCTTTCGCACAGGACATTGCGAATGAAGTGAGAGGCCTGCGCCGCCTTGCAATCTGGCATGCCCAAGTGCACGTCGGAAATGAAAACCGTACGCGCGCGCAGCTTCGTTTTCACCCTCACGGGATCAGTCGCGCGGTCGGCGTGTTCTTCGGGATCGTCACTCATACGGTGCTGAGTTGGGGGGCCAGGGCAACCGGCGCTTTCATCACGGCCACCAGCTCCTGCTCAAACTGTTCGATGACACGATTCCAGGACAAGTCCAGCGCCGCCTTGCGCGCCGCGGCACGCATCGCCGTGTCGTTCCATGCTGCCGCCGCCACGCGCACTTGATCGAGAAACACCTCCTCCTGATCAAACGCTGCCAGCCAGCCATTCACCCCCGTCTGCACCATCAGCCGCGGCCCGGCATAATCATAGGCCACCGGCAGCAGCCCGCTCGCCATCGCCTCCAGTACCACATTGCCAAAAGTCTCCGTGATGCTCGGAAACACAAAGACATCTCCAGAGGCATAATGGGTGCCAAGTTCCGCACCGGTTTGCGCCCCCGCATAGATGAATTCCGGATGCTCCGTCTGCAAAGCCTTCAACCTTGGCCCATCGCCCACAAACACGCACGGCGCTCCCGGATGCGCCTCACGAAAAACCTCAAAAGCCCGCACCACCAGCGGCAGGTTCTTTTCCGCCGCAATCCGCCCGATGTAAATCGCCACCGGCGTCCCCTCATCGGCTCCCCAAGTCGAGCGCAGGTCCGCGCTACGCCGGGCCGGATTAAACAACTCCGTATCCACACCGCGCCCCATCACGCCCACATTCTGGATGCCCCAGCGCTCCAGTGTCGCCGCCGTATCCGCACTGGGAGTCAGCGTCCGCGCGGTCTGGTTGTGGATGCTGCGCAGCAATCCCTGCGCCACCGCCTCAAGCCCCGGCAGATGATAATCCTCCAGGTAGGTCTGAAAGTTCGTGTGAAACCCCGACACCACAGGCACCCCCCGCTTTCCCGCCGCGCGGATCGCGGCGATGCCTAGTGGTGTCTCGGTCGCCACATACAGCACATCCGGGCGAAAGGCCTCATACATCGCTTCCATCTGCCACGTCGTCGCCAGCCCGATCCGCAGCCCCGCGTACCCAGGCAGCGGCAGCGACATCATCACATGCCTCCGCGGCCCGTCGCCGTTGCTGCCAGGCGCCGCCTCCAGCGTCGTCACAACCTCCACCTCATGCCCCCTCTGGCACAGCCCCTCGCTCAGGGTCTGCAAGGTCCGCGCCACACCATTAATATCAGGGTGGTAGGTGTCGGTGATCAGCAGCAGCCTCATTTGGGGGGAATAAGAAGAGAAGAAGCCCAAAGAATGCAGATTGTCAGCTTGAGAAAACGGTGCTTCGTGACGAATGCGTCACCTGCTTTCCGGCAAAGCGCTTGCCTGCAAGAATGGCATGTGACGCGAACGTCACCAAGAACCGTTTGTTACCCCCCTGCCTTCCCTGGTAAACGCCCCGTTGTATGAGCAAAATCCTGGTGGTCGATGACGAACCGGACATTTCCGACCTGATCTCTCTCCATTTGATGCGCGAGGGCCACGAATGTGTCTGCGTCACCAACGGCCTCCAGGTCATGACCGCCGTTCTTGAGCATCAGCCCGACCTCATCGTCCTCGACCTCATGCTCCCGGGCCAGGACGGCATGACCGTCTTCCGCCGCCTCCGCGCTGACAGCCGCACCCGCGGCGTCCCCGTCGTCATGCTCACCGCCAAGGCCCAGGTCAGCGACAAAATCAACGGCCTCGAACTCGGCGCCGACGACTACCTCACCAAGCCCTTCAGCCCCCGCGAGCTCTCCCTGCGCATCTCCGCCGTCCTCCGCCGTTCCAAAAAAGTCACCCACATCTCTGAATTCAAGACCGGCGGCTTCCTCCTTGACCGCAAAAACGTCAAACTCTTTTACAACGGCGCCCCTGTCGACCTCACCACCACCGAGTTCAAGCTGCTCGCCATGCTGCTGGAAAACGCCGCCGCCGTCCACACCCGCGCCGATCTCCTCCGCGAAGTCTGGGGCTACAGCGACGATGTCGCCACCCGCACCCTCGACACCCACATCAAGCGCCTCCGCGAAAAACTCGGCGAAGCTGGAAAACACATCGTCACCGTGCGCGGCACGGGCTATCAGTTCGTGGCTGACCCCGCCACCAGCCCCGCCTGAGATGACCGTCCCGCTTTCCTCATTCGTCTGTCTCATCCTCGGTCTGTTCCTGATCGCCACCCTCCTCTGGGCATGGCGCCGGGAAAAGTACTGGCGCACCAGCGTTCAGAAAGTCACCGCCGCCGCCGGCCTGCATGACTTTGAGGCCGACAAACTCGCCTCCCTCTTCACCGGCCTTCAGCAGTCTAGCTACGCCCTGGTCAAGGAAGAATACCTGCGCCGCCTCTTCGAAGCCCTGCTCAATGAGATCCGCCAGGGCGTCGCCATCGTCGATGACCAGTTGCGCATCAAATTCTGCAATCGTACGCTGGCTCACCACTTCCACAAGACCACCCTCCACCGCGGCCGCACCCTGCTGGAGGAACTTCAGGACCACCAGATCCACGACGCCGTGCACACGGCCCTCCAGACCCAGAGCCGCTGCGTCCGCGAGATCGAAGTTTCCTCCTCCCTCGGCAATGGCGGCCTCACCAGCCGTTACTACCTCGTCGAAGCCGCCCCCCTTCCCGCCAAAGCCGAACGCGGCGCCTGGCTCATGGTCCACGACATCACCGAGCAGGCCCTCACCGAGCAGATCCGCAAGGACTTTGTCGCCAACGCCTCCCACGAACTGCGCACCCCGCTGACCCTCATCAACGGTTACATCGAGACCCTGCAAAGCGGTGTCATCACCGATCAAACCGTCCTCAAGCGCTGCCTCGACGTCATGGAAAAACATGGCAAACGCATCGTTCGCATCATCGAGGACATGCTCGCCATCTCCCGCCTTGAGGACAGCCACGCCTCCCTCAACATCGAGCCCTTCACCGCCCGCTCCTGCGTCCAGGACGCCCTCGATCACCTCGCCCCCATGCTCGAGGGCCGCGACACCCGCATCACCCTGGACTTCCCGCCCGATGGTGGCCAGATGCAGGGCGACCGCTTCTACTGGGACCAAGTCTTCACCAACCTCATCGAGAACTCCATCAAAGAGAATCCCGAGCCCGGCCTCGTCGTCAAAGTCAGCGGCCAATGGTTCGCCGACCACTGCATCCTCCGCATCAGCGACAACGGCATCGGCATCCCCGCCCACGACCTTCCCTTCGTCTTCAAACGCTTCTTCCGCGGCCACAAACACCATTCCCCCCAGATCAAGGGCACCGGCCTCGGTCTCTCCATCGTCCGCCGCGCCGTCGAAGCCCACGGCGGCACCATCGACCTCACCAGCACCCCTGGCCAGGAAACCGCCTTCACCCTCCGCATCCCTCTCGTCCCGCCCCCTGGCGTTGGCGTCAAGCCGTCAGGCGATCAGTAGAAGGTCCGCCACATCCCAGACCGCAGCTTCGTACCTCAACATTCCGATGCTGAGAGGCTACTCTTGCCGACTGACATGCAAGGGCAACTCCCTCTACTTCAGCTCCTTGATCCGGATATTCCGCCACATCACCTCCTTGCCCGCGCCTTCCGCCTTCTTGCCAATGCCATGAACCTGCAGGGCGATCACGCCCTCCTTGGTCAAACCATCGGTTAGGTCCGCCGCCGGCACATCATTGATGAATGTCTTGATGCTGTCCCCCTTGCACTCAATGCGCGCCTTGTTCCACGCATCCTGCTTGAAGGCCTTCCCTGCTTCCGGCTTGGCCTTCAGATCAAACAACCAGCCGCGCCGGCCTTCATCATAGACCCCGCCCGTCCACGCCCGCGGGCTCGGATCGATCTCGAACTGGTACCCATGCACCCGATCCGCCGGGAACTTCTTTTTCTTCCCGTCGATCTCCACCTCCGTCTCCTTCTCATAGAAGAGGCTGCGGAACTGAATCCCCGAATTCATCCCTGGCGCCACCTTGAACTCCAGTTCCAAAATAAAGTCCCCATACTTCTTCGACGTCGTCAAAAACGAATTCCCGGTATTCGGCACCGTCTTCCCCACGATCACCCCATCCTCCACCCGATACTCCGCCGCGCCACTGTGCTGCTCCCATCCGGTCAAAGTCTTCCCATCAAACAACGGTACAACCCCGCCCCCCTCCTCGGCACCCCGGGTGATAGAACCTAGAAAGACCGAAACAGCAGCCAAAGCCAAAAAGCGTGAAGTCATCATAAGAAGACCGCCAACGTCACAACGCCACACCATCTTGGCAAGCCATTTCCTGTCCCCAACAAGCGGCCAGCTACTTCCTCGGAGTCTGCGCGTAGTCTGC
>JAXMIV010000284.1:0-2558 GCA_034377045.1 Prosthecobacter sp.
ATGGCCTCCATGCGGAACTGCTCGGGATCGACGCCGCCCTCTTCGTTGACCATGGAGTTGCGCAAAAAGCCGGTGGCGACGATTTGGTCCTGAGTGGCGTGGGGCAGAAGGTCACCCGCGAGTTGTTGGGTGATGAACTGATCATAAGGCATGTCGCGATTGAAGGCATTGATCACCCAGTCGCGATAGAACCAGATGTAGCGCATCGGGTCTTTCTCATAACCATTGCTGTCCGCATAACGCGCGGCATCCAGCCAGTGGCGGCCCCAAATTTCGCCATAGTGAGGACTGGCCAGCAGCTTGTTGACCCACTTCAACCACACGGAATCGGGCACGCCTGACGGAGCAACGGCGCGGCAGTCCGCCAAAAACGCATCGACCTCCTTCGGCGACGGAGGCAGACCCAGCAGGTCGAGATGGAGGCGGCGAATGAGGGTCTCCGGTGCAGCCTGCGGCGCAGGGTGCAAACCCTCACGCTCCAGGCGGGTGCGAATGAAGGCATCGACCGGATGCGGCGAGCCCGCGGGAACAATAGGCCGAACCACGGATTTGAACGCCCAATGATCGGTTTTGACATCCAGCTTCACGCTGGCGCTGTCCGGCCAAGGAGCGCCCTCATTGATCCAGGTCTTCAGCTTGGTGATCTGCTCCGCGGTGAGTGGATCGCCTTTGCGCGGCATTCGCACCTTGGGGTTCGTGCCGAGGACGGCGCGGATGAGGCGGCTTTCGTTCGCGTTGCCGGGAAGGATGGCGGCGCCAAAGTCTCCGCCCTTCAAGGCGCTAGGTTTGTGATCCAGCCGGAAGGCGGCCTCCTGCTTGCGCGCGCCATGGCACTTGAAGCAGTGCTCCTGGAAGATCGGCTGGATGTCGTTGACAAAATCGACCTTGGCCGCCTCCGCTAGAAAGGGAGTCAAGGCGAAGGCGAACAAGACGAGCCTGAGGGTCATGGCAATCAACGGAACTAGGCCAATATCTTCTTCACCAATTTCCCGTGAACATCGGTTAGGCGGTAGTCACGGCCCTGTGTGTGAAAGGTGAGGCGTTCGTGGTCAAAGCCCAGCAGGTGCAGAATGGTGGCCTGGATGTCATGCACATGGATGGGGTCTTCGACGATGTTGAAGCCCAATTCATCCGTGGCGCCGATAGTTTGGCCGGCCTTGACACCACCGCCCGCCATCCAGATGGTGAAGGCCTGCGGATGGTGATCGCGGCCGAGGGCGCGGCCGAGTGAGGGATTCGTTTCGACCATCGGCGTACGCCCAAATTCGCCGCCCCAGACAACGAGCGTGTCATCCAGCAAACCGCGTTGCTTCAAATCCTTGACCAGGGCGGCACTCGCCTGATCGGTGGCCTTGGCGTTGTTTTTGACGTTGCCTTCGACATTGGTATGCGCATCCCAGCCTTCATGGTAGATGTTCACGAAACGTACGCCGCGTTCGATCATCCTCCGGGCGAGAAGGCAGGCGCGGGCAAAGTTGGGTTTGTCCGGTTCGCAGCCATACATGTCCAAGGTGTCCTGGCTTTCGCTTTTCAAATCGGTGAGTTCGGGGGCGGATGTTTGCAAACGGAAGGCCAGCTCATAAGAAGCGATGCGGGTGGCGATCTCCGGATCTCCCACGATGCCGAGCCGTTTGCGATTCAGTTCGCTGATGAGGTCCAGCGAGTCTCTTTGCAAACGCCCATCCACACCCGGAGGGCTGGAGACGTCGAGGATGGGATCGCCGCTGTTGCGAAAGCGTACGCCTGTATAAACGGTGGGCAGCAAACCGCTGGACCAGAGGGCAGAACCGCCGCTGAGGCCGGAGCCGGCGGACATGACCACAAAGGCAGGGAGATTCTGGGTCTCGGCGCCGAGACCATAGAGCACCCAAGAGCCCATGCTGGGTCTTCCCGGCTGGCCGAAGCCGGTCTGAAACATGATCTGCGCGGGCGCGTGATTGAACTGATCCGTGTGGACAGACTTGATGATGCACAGGTCATCCACCATCTTGGCGGTGTGAGGCAAGACCTCGGAGATTTCAGCGCCGCTTTCTCCATACTTGTGAAACTTGAAGCGTGGTCCCAGGGCCGCGGCATCGGAACGAATGAAGGCGTAGCGTTGGCCGCCGATGACCTCCGGCGGGATCGGCCGGCCTTCGTACTTCGTTAGCATCGGCTTCGAGTCGAAGGTCTCCAATTGACTGGGCGCGCCCGCCATGAACAAATGAATCACCCGCTTCGCCTTGGGCGCGAAATGTGGTCCGCGGGGCGCCAGAACATTGGGCGGCGCGGCGAAGGCATCAGTCAGCAATCCGGCGGCGGCCAGCTTGCCCAGGCCATACGTGCAATCGCGGAGGAAGTGGCGGCGGGAAAAGAAATCGGGTGTCGGCATCATAAGATCAGCCCTTCGTGACAAATTCATCGAGATTGAAAAGTGCGCGCGTGGCGAGGGTCCAGACGGCGGCCTCCACGGCACTCTTGCCTTTGGTATCCGCAATTGTTTCGCCCTTCAGTTCGCCCTTTTGAAAGCGGTCGCGCTGTGCCTTGACGAAGTTGCTCATCAGCTTTCGTTCATCGGC
>JAXMIV010000285.1:0-2644 GCA_034377045.1 Prosthecobacter sp.
GACTTCGGCATGGCACTCCTCGCCCGCCAGCAATTGAGTCATGCGCCTGAGCGCCAATTCGACAGTCTTGTACCGTTCGGAGGGAAGTGATCCATAGACTGGCTCATCATCGCCAACTTCTTCCAAGCTAAATCCTGCGGACGGGCTCCACTGCACGACGACATGGGTCGTGCTCGCCGCAATGTCGATCCACCATACACCCGAAGTCTTCCCACCCCGCTCAAGGATGATTTCAACATCCGGATAGAGGGCTTCAAGGCCTTCGACAAACTGACGGAGGGGCTGGGGCTGCGCTTCGCTCACGATGAAATATTACACCAATGTAATCCACTGTCAATATTTTTCAATCCACTCCGACGCCGTCGACGCCAGCTTTCGAAAAGTCGATCTGCTCGCCGACTCTCCGCTTCTTACCATCCTGGAATGCATAAAGGAATCGGCGAATCTCAAAAGCTCCGTTGTCGGCAATGACGGTGTAGTGACGTTTGTGACGATACCGTTTGGCAGTGAGATGCCCGGGCATGTCTTCCTCCATATCCTCGACCGGCGGATGCATGCGGTCCGGGTGATCCGGTTCGTCCGGCGCCCCACTGTGTTTGTCCTCAATCTCCTTGAATACACGCTGAATGAGCGCCAGCGCTTCGTCCCGACTCGCGGCAGGTGCTGCGCCGGTCAAGCTCTGACAGATAAGAGCGAGGCGTTCGGACTTGGGCAGAATCATGGCGTTCGGTGGGATGTAACATGCGCGTGCAACAAGTACCGCCGAACACTCGACTCCCCCTTCAACAATGATAATCCTGCAACGCCCGCACGCTGACCTCGCTGCCTTGCAGCGACTTGATCGCCAGCAGGGCGGCATCGGCGCCGCGCAAGGTGGTCATGATGGGGATGCGATTGGACATCGCGGCGGTGCGGATCTTCACCTCGTCCGCGCGCGGGTTCTTGCCTGACGGCGTGTTGATGACCAGCGCCATGTCCTTGTTCTTCATCAAGTCGATGACGTTGGGCCGCTGGCCGCTGGCGAGCTTGGGGAGAATCTGGACATCCGTACCGCTGTCCTTGATCACCTGTCCGGTGCCGGAGGTCGCATAGATCGTGAAGCCGAGGTCGGCATAGCCTTTGGCGATGCGGGCCACGTTGGTGCGGTCGGAATCTTTGACGCTGATGAACACGTTGCCCTTGATCGGCAACGCGCCACCCGCGGCCATTTGACTCTTTGCAAAGGCAAGGCCGAGGTCGGGATCGATGCCCATGACTTCGCCGGTGCTTTTCATTTCAGGCCCGAGGGCGATGTCGACGCCGGGGAATTTGCTGAAGGGGAAAACGGCTTCCTTGACGCTGCAATACGGCGGCGTGATCTCCTTGGTGAAGCCCATGTCGGCGAGCTTCTTACCCATCATGATCTTCGCGGCCATCTTGGCGAGCGGGATGCCGATGGCTTTGCTGACAAAGGGAACGGTGCGGCTGGCGCGCGGATTCACTTCGATCACGTAAAGGTCATCTCCCTTTACCGCGAGCTGCATGTTCATCAATCCGCGCACGTCCAGCGCCTTCGCCAGCTTCTTCGCGGCATCCATGATGCGTTGCTGCATCTGCGGCGTCAGACTGAAAGGCGGGATCACACAGGCGCTGTCGCCGCTGTGAATGCCCGCTTCTTCAATGTGCTCCATGATCGCGCCGACCACCGTCGTCTCGCCATCACTGATGCAGTCCACGTCCACCTCGGTCGCATCTTCCAGAAACCGATCCACCAGCACGGGTCGCTCCGGACTGGCATCGACCGCATTCTGCATGTAATGCGTCAGTTCCTCATCCGTATAAACGATCTGCATGGCGCGGCCGCCTAACACAAAGGAGGGGCGGACCAAACTTGGGTAGCCAATGCGCGCCGTGATGGCCAAAGCTTCTTCGATCGAGGTCGCGGTGCCACTGGGGGCCTGGAGGAGTTCAAGTTTGTCCAGCAGGGCCGCGAACAGTTTGCGATCTTCCGCTAGTTCAATGCTCTTCGGCGAAGTGCCGATGATGGGCACGCCGGCAGCGGCAAGTCCGGCCGCGAGGTTCAGCGGCGTCTGCCCGCCGAATTGCACGATCACTCCCCATGGCTTTTCCTGGTCGCAGATGTTCAGCACGTCTTCCAGGGTCAGCGGCTCGAAGTAAAGCTTGTCGCTCGTGTCGTAGTCGGTGGAAACCGTTTCGGGATTCGAATTGACCATGATGGCCTCGAAACCGAGCTCCTTGGCGGCAAAGGCCGCGTGCACACAGCAGTAGTCGAACTCAATGCCCTGCCCGATTCGGTTAGGCCCGCCGCCGAGAATGATGACCTTCTTCTTGTCCGAGTCACGGCGTTCGTTCTCGTCGCCATACGTGGAATAATAATAGGGCGTGTAAGCCTCAAACTCCGCCGCGCAGGTGTCCACAAGACGGTAGGTGGGGATCACCCCCGCCGCCTTGCGCGCATCACGAATCTCCGAATCCTTCCGCTTCGAAGCGACGGCAAGTTGCCGGTCGGAGAAACCAAGCTTCTTCAGACGCTTGAAGCGCGAAGGATCGATATTCCCGGCCGCATCAACAATTTTGCGTTGCTCCTGAACAATCTGCTCAATCTGCACCAGGAACCACCGGTCGATCTTCGTCAGCTCAAACA
>JAXMIV010000286.1:0-3572 GCA_034377045.1 Prosthecobacter sp.
CAGCCAGCGCTGGAAACGCAGAGTGCTGCCATGATGCGCCGACAGATCGAAGGGACCGGCCGTAAGGTATTCCGGCGAAGCGACCGTGGTGGAGTAGTCGCCGGTGAGATTGACCCCAAACACCTGATTGCCCGTGGCACCGGATGCCGGGTCGGGCTTGCCATACAGGAGCGCACCCTGGCCGGTGGGAACTCCATACTGCCAAGCGCCGGTGCGAGCCCAGCCAGGGTCCGAATCCAGGTTAAAGACGTAAACCGGCGGGGGCGTGACCCGAAGATTCACCTGGCGAAGTTGCGTGCGCCCAGTGGTCACACTGGTGAAGGTAATGGTGGCCGTGTGGTCGCCAGCCAGCAGCTCCACGGTTTCACTGTTCAAGGCGGCCTGGATCTCGATGCTGGCACCCGAGGCGAGGTTGCCGCTTACCCCTGACAAGGTGACCCAAGACCGATCCACACTGGCGGTCCAATTGGAGGCATTCGCGCTGTTGTTGGTGAGGGTGTAGGTTTTGCTGTCCGGTGTGAAGGGACCGCCAATGGGTCCGCTTGCGACCAGGTCGGTTCCCGGCGTCGCCAAGATGTCATCCGCAGCCAGCAAGGCGTTGTACAGGTTTAACCGACCGCCGGAAACCGTGGCACCGGAAAGGGCGGGCGTCACATCGACGGCGCTCAGGAGGAGGTCTTTGACCTGGGAATGCGTGAGTCCGGGCCGGTAGGACAGCAACAGAGCGCAGGCGCCGGCGACGTGCGGGGTCGCCATCGAAGTACCGCTTTTGATGCCATACCCACCCCCCGGAATCGTGCTGTAGATCTCACTTCCCGGCGCGCCAAGGTCGGTGGTGGTGATGCCATAGTTGGAGTAGTCCGCCAGCGTGTCAGAACGGGTGATTGCCGCCACCGATATAACGTTTGGACTGACATAGCTGGCGGGGTAGCCGGGAGCGAATTCCATGTTGGTGCCGTCATTGCCAGCGGCGGCAATGAACAGAACGCCTGCGGCATCGGCTTCATCGATGGCATCGCTCATGGCCTGCGAAAAACCGCCACCGCCCCACGAATTCGACGTCAGCGCCACCCCAGCATGGGTCGCATAGGCGATCGCCTCGATACCATCCGAAAGACTGCCGCTGCCAGCCGCATCGAGAAATTTCAGTCCGACCAGCGAGACATCCCAGCACACGCCGGACACTCCAAGCGAGTTGTCGCCAACCCCGCCAATGGTGCCCGCACAGTGGGTGCCGTGGCTGTTGTCATCACTCGGATTGTTGTCGCCATTGACGAAATCCCAGCCTCTCGTGTCATCGACATAGCCGTTGGCGTCATCGTCCAGGCCATTGCCGTCGATTTCTCCCGGATTCGTCCAAAGATTGTCAATCAGGTCGGGGTGGGTCAGATCGATGCCGGAATCAACGACGGCGACGACGACCGCGGAACTCCCGGTACTCAGGTCCCAAGCCTCCGGTGCATCAATGTCAGCGTCTTCGACGCCCGCGCTTTGTCCCGTATTGTTCATGCCCCACAGGTTGTCGAAACTGGCATCATTGGGAGTGACCGCCGCGTGGACGATGTAGTCCGGCTCCGCATACCGCACCCACGGCTTCAGGGCCGATAGGCGGGCCATGGCCTGTGGCACGGTGTCCACAGTCGGATTGGCAAAGGCGACGAGCCAGGTGCCAGAGGCGGGCATCTTGCGGCGGATGCTGGCGCCGGCGTCTTTGAGCTGGGCCAGGAGGGTCGCTTCAGAGATCTTGGGGTCCTGCAGCTTGACCAAGACGTGATCGCCGACCATCGCAGTCTGCTTGGTCAGCCGGTCGCCTTGGGCACTTCCCACCAGCTCTTCCTCAATCCGGATCAATGGATACTTAAAGTCATCTTTCCGGATCAGTCGTACGCGGCTGATTTTGGTGAAGCCGTTTTCGATCCGGGCGGTTTGCCGCTGGCCGAGCACTGGGCAGCCCGCAAAGCGGTCCTCGATGACCCGGATATCATCGAAACTGGCGGCACGCTGAGCGGCGAGCATCGTACCAGGAACTCGTCTTGGCGTGCCCACCCAGAGCTGCTCCTGCCGGTTTGGGGCTGCTGGCGAAGTCCCCCCCGCTGGGGCCTCACGGCCGGACAACCACCAGAACGCAGCCGTTCCCAGCAGTAGGAGCACCACGGTTGCCGTCGCACGCTGGGAGATTTTCGTCATGGCTGGATTCCCCACCGCCGTGCCCACTCGGTTTCGAGAAAAGACACCTGCCGCAGCTTACCTGTTCAATTCTACCCAAGACCGGCCCCCTTTGTAAATCCTGGACTTCGATCCAAGCAGGAAATTACAGGGGTTTTTCGTGATTCGGCGCAATTTCAGTCTTTCCTAAACGGGTTCGTGCCGTAGTTTGTACGACTGTGCAATTCTCTCGCATGTATTTCAGCATTTGGATCGGCATCATGTTGGGCAGCCAGGCTGGTTGTTCCTCCCCAGACAAGGCTCCGAAGTCCGCATCTCTCGCCGAGGTGCGAAAGGCGGGCGCAAGCCAGGACGCGGGCCTTCAGGAAAACCCTCTGACCAAACGGATGGGCAATCCGTCCAGCCTGCCGAATGTGCCGCCCGCAGGGGCCAGGCTCTCGTATTCCCAGGTCAACATCACCCAGCCGGTGGTGGCCATGACCTTTGATGACGGCCCGCACCCCTCCCTGACGCCAAAATTGCTGGACCTGCTTAAGGAACACAACATCAAGTGCACCTTCTTTGTCGTTGGCAAAAATGCCAAGGCCTACCCTGACATCATCCGCCGTATCCTTGCCGAAGGGCATGAGATCGGCAACCATACCTGGACGCATCTCAGCCTCACGGGCCATTCAGATGAACAAATCCGCAAGGAATTGAAGCAAAGCGAGGACGCCCTGTTCGCCGCCGCCAATTACCGCCCCCAAGTCATGCGCCCGCCCTACGGAGCAATCAACACCCGGATCAAGCAGTTGATGTTCACGGAATTCGGCTATTCGACCATCATGTGGTCGGTCGATCCCCAGGACTGGCGCCGCCCGGGCTCAGGAGTCGTGACCAGCCGTCTGCTCGCCGGCGCCCATCCCGGCGCGATCATGCTCGCACATGACATCCACCCGGGCACCATCACGGCCATGCCGGCCTTCTTTGATCAAATGCTCGCCAAAGGGTATCAGTTTGTCACCGTCAGCCAGCTCTTGAACATGGAAAAGGCGAACATGCCCGTCGGTGTCGTCATTCGCCCTGCCATGCCGGTGAGCGATAAAGACCCCACCCCCCTGCCCCACTAGCTCGCGTGTGATCGGTGATGCCTATTTTGACCTCCGCTCCCGCCTGAGCACGCAGTTGCATGCACTGGCAGAGGTCATTCGGGATTTGGGCGGCGACACGCAGGCGATCGCCATCCTGGAGAATCTCATCGCCAGCCTGAAGGAACCTTTTGTCTTCGTGGTGGTGGGAGAGGTAAATGTCGGCAAATCCACCTTTCTCAATGCCCTCTTCGGTCAGGATTTTTCACGGACCGGCATCATGCCGACCACGGACAAGATCCTCTTTTTCAAACACGGACCGCAGCATCAGGTCGTGCC
>JAXMIV010000287.1:0-2863 GCA_034377045.1 Prosthecobacter sp.
ACGATCTTTTGCAGGGTGGTCAACGCTTTCTCCTTCTCACCCCCGGCTTCGTAGAGGCGATAGAGAAGCTTGCGCGCGTGCAGGTTGCCGCTCTGCTTGCTGATCTGCTCGCAAAGGGCGCGGGCCTCGTTCAACTGGTTGCTCAGCAGGTAGTACTGAGCCACCTCAAGGCGCACCGATTCGCCGGCTTTTCCAGGCGCCACGCTCAGCGCTTTTTCAAAGAACGGATTTACCCGCTTGCCGTGCTCCTCCCGCATTTCCGCCTGACCCAGCGGCCACACCTGCTGCGCCACACGTCCCAGCGCCAGCCAGAATTTTGGCTCACTCACCACCTGCTGGGCCGCCTGCTCCAGCACCTTGATCGCTTTGTCGCGCTGGCCTGCGGAGAGGAGGGTGACGGTAGAGAAGGCGTAGACTTCGGCGCTCTTCGGGAATCGTTTTAGCGCCTGCTCCAGGGTTTGCGAGACACGGTCCTTTTCAAACGGGTCGTCGGAGGCATAGGTGGCGCAAAATTGCGCCAAGTTCAGGTAGGATGCCGGATCGTCCGGGCGGCTGGCCAAGGCTGATTCCAGCAGGGCGATCGCCTCCGCGCGATTGCGGAAATTGTAGGCAAGTTCCGCCGTGTGCAGTGTCAGGTCCGAATTCGCCGGATCAGCCCTGAGGACTTCCAGATAATGGGTCAGCGCCTCGCGCAATTTCCCGGCGTCTTCAAACTGAAGGGCGCTGGAATAATGCGCCAGTGCTTCGGAGACCGATTCGCCGCCGCGCTTGAGTCGCAGGTTCGCAGGAGCCTCCAGCGGCGGCAGGGAGAGATCGGCCCGTTCAACCCCCGGCGCACAGGGCGCCCAGGGAATGATGATTCCCAGCAGGCCGATACGAACCCACTGGGACATCCACAAACCGTCGCGACGCCGCTTCCACCGGAGCACGGGTGACCGGATGGCGAATCGAGACAATCGTTTCGCTCGGCGGAAGCAAGCCATGCAGAGAGGCTAACGCTTACGACTTGTAGCGCAAACGCTTCTTGTGACGGTTCGCGCGCATGCGCTTCTTCCGCTTGTGCTTGTTAATCTTGGTCTTTCTCCGCTTTTTGAGCGATCCCATGTTTGTTTTCTCCTGTGTTCGACGTCCTTAATGGACGATTTTGTTCAGTGGATACTCCACGATGCCCTCGGCACCGAGAGACTTGAGTCGCGGGATGATCTCCCGGACAATTGATTCGGCAATGACTGTCTCCACCGCTACCCAATCCTTGTTGGCCAATTGAGATACGGTGGGAGAGCGTTCCGCAGGCAGGCTTTTCACCACCTGTTCGAGTTGGCTGGCCGGCACGTTCATCTTGAGGCCGACCTTGTCGCGGGCCTCCAGCGCGCCTCTCAGCAGCATCACCAAAGTTTCCATTTTCGTGCGCTTCCACGCATCCTGAAACGCGGCCTTGCTGGAGACAAACTGCGGATAGCTTTCCATCAGCGTATCCACGATGCGGAGCTTGTTCGCCCGCAGGGAGGACCCTGTTTCCGTGATATCGACGATGGCGTCCACCAGTTCCGGCACCTTCGCCTCAGTGGCGCCCCAGCTAAACTCCACCTCCGCTTCCACCCCGTGTTTGGCCAGATAGCGTTTGGTCATATCCACCGCTTCGGTGGAAATCCGCTTGCCCTGCAAATCTTTGACCGTCTTCACCGGTGAGTCATCCGGCACCACCAGCACCCAACGCGTCGGCTTGGAAGTGGCCTTGCTGTACTTCAGGTCCGTCAGCACTTCCACTTCGGCGTTGTTTTCGGCGATCCAGTCCCGGCCGGTGATGCCGCAGTCCAGGAAGCCGTGATCCACATAGCGGCCGATCTCCTGGGCACGCAGCAGCCGCAGTTCCAGTTCTTCATCGTCCACCGTCGGCCGGTAGGAGCGCGACGACACCACGATATTGAACCCTGCGCGCTTGAAAAGCTCCAGCGTTGGCTCCTGCAGGCTGCCTTTCGGCAAGCCCAAGCGGAGGGTATTTTTGGGTTCGGGCATGGTGGGAAAAAGGGCGCGCAAAGTAGCGGTCTTTTCCAGGGTGCAAAGGAGAAAATCACAAGCCCGGCCCCACGCGGGCAGAAACAGGACCGGATTGGCAGAATTCTTGTGGCAAGCGCGGGCTTCCGCTAATCTGCCCCATGGAATTTTCCAAACCCCTCTGGCGACCCGGCGGCATAGCCGGGATTTTGGCCCCGCTGGGCTCCAGGCACGTGGGGTTTGTCGGCGCCCAAACCCGGGCAAAAGGGGACGATCCGGACCTGAACCAGATGCCGCAAAAGGCGGTTCGCTTCCTGGAAACGGTGGGGCACCGGCATGAAGAACTGTTCGGTTGTATCGGTCTTGCCCCCCTTGCCTCAGGGGTTCATCCGCCTCCTTCTCACTGATCTCCATGAACCTCAACCGCATCCCTTCCGGCTACCTGGAACTGACTTTTGGCAGCACCGTCGCCCTCGGCATTCGCTACGCGATCCTGGCGGGCCTGGTCTGGCTCCTGGGCTACGTCATTTTCAAGCGCCATTGGTTCCACCGCAAAATCATCGCCGCCTTTCCGGCTTCCAGCGAGGTCCGCCGCGAGATGGCCTACTCCGCCCTGTCCATGCTGATTTTCGGCATGGTCGGCGCCGCCACCGTCCAGGCCACCCGCCATGGCTGGACACAGATGTACATGAAGTTAGGCGCTCACAGCACCCTCTGGTTTTGGGCCAGCATTGTCATCGCGATTCTTTTGCATGACGCCTGGTTCTACTGGACCCACCGGCTCATGCACCACCGGAAGTTGTTCCGCCTTTTTCATCGCGTACATCACTTGTCGCACAATCCCACGCCATGGGCGGCTTATGCCTTT
>JAXMIV010000288.1:0-5902 GCA_034377045.1 Prosthecobacter sp.
AAGGTCACCCCGCTTGGCCACCCGGATCTGGCTCAGCAGCGTGCCGCTGCCGCCGTATTGCAGATCCACCTTGATGCCGAATTCGGACTCGTACTGCTTCGCCACATCTTCCACCGGCTTTTTCAAGCCTGCCCCGCAATAGACCACGAGCGATGCCTGATCCCCCTCAGACTGGGACTGCTTCCACGCGAGCCCCAGGAGAGCGAGCGCGGCGAGCAAAAGAAGGAGGGCGAGGGTCTTGCGGTTCATGCAACGAAAAAGAAACAACGCCGCACAGTCAGGCAAGCTTGCTGGAGATCAACCCTTGGCCGCGCCGGCCCTTCGCAGCAAAAGCCAGATCGCAGCCCCCAGGACGAAGGCGCCCACTGCCGCAATCCAGGGCCAGTGAACAGGGACAGAGACAGAGGGTGGGAGGGCTACCGCCATCACCGTCTCAGGCGTGGCCATCTTGGCGGTGATCGCCTGGCTTTGAGCGCCAGGGGTGGCGGCCTTTTCCAGGGCTTTTCCCCAGTCCACATTCAGCAGCAGATCCCAGCCCGGATTTTCATTCTTCATCCGGCAGCCGCAGCGCCCCACGAGAAACATGCTGGCATCTTCCAGAGTCGCATCGTCGAGCATGGCCAGCGGCCAGGCGCCGAGCACTCGCCCCTTGCCAAATACGGCGGCGGCAAAACTCGTGCTCGCAGGATCGATCTCCGCCTTGGGACCGGTGAGCATTTTCAAGAGCACGCTTTCCGCGGGATCATCACGCAGCAGGCGCAGCGTGGTGAATTTCAGCCTCAACGGCGGCCCCGGCCCCAGTTGACTGTCCGGATCGGTCGGATCTTGAATCGGCAAAGCCGCCACCTGCTCGAGAAACCGCAACCGTTTCTCGATGCGCTCCACCTCAGCCGCATCCTGAGATGAGCCACTGTCAGCGATGACCCACACGAAAGAATCTCCCGCGAGAATGCTCGCGACGATCTTTTGCCGCGCTGGCGAATCCAGCAAGGCTGCGAGCGAGACCTTGTCCAGCGTACCCGTCCACACCCGCTGATTGCTCTCCCGCGAATGGCGCAGCTCCGCCGTGCTCACCGCCGGATCACGCGAAGTCGTGATGTCCATGTTCGCTTTCCCATTCGCGCGCAATGGCCGCAGCACATCCTGCAACGCCGTGTCCTGCGCCGCGCTCGCAGGCAGCACTAGATGAAACTTGTCCGCCTCCCAGCGGTCTAACGCATAGCGAAATACCGGAATCGTGCACGCACACGCGCCGGTGACGCAAACAAGGCTGAGAAGAAAGGCGAGACGCATGGGCTCCCTCATTTGCCAAAGCACTGAACCTTGCCGTCCATCGTGCTCACATACACACGGCCTTGGGCGACGGTGATGCCGTCCCACACGGGAGGTGAGGTGAGTTCCAGCCCCTCGCTTTGTTCGCCGGTTTCGGTGTTCATCGCCCACATCTTGGCGCCACGACGGCCTTCGAGAGCTTCGTTTTGTTCTTCGAGTTCTTTGAGGATGGCAGGGTCCTTTGCGGCGAGGCGTTCGAAAGCGTATTCCTCGTCGATGGTGTCGGGCGCGCCGCTGACGAGGACCGTTTTGCCTGCCAAAGCCATGCTGCGCGCGACAATGGGCACGAAGCGGTCCCAGGTGTGCGCCACGAAGCTTCCGGCTCCGCCCGCGCCGCCTTTCCCGCCTGCGGCGCCACCTTTGAACCACAGCGCGGCGCCGACTTTGCCTTTGCCGGTTTCCACTCCGGCGCCGATACCGTGAAACGTATTGCCAGAGCTGTCGCGGCTGTCGCCGTTGTCGAAGTTGCAGACGAGGACCGCGTCAGTGGGTTTCGCATCAGGCGCTTCGAAGCGCTGCTGCACTTCGATCGGGCTGAGCGCTTTGTGGTAGAGGGCGAATTGATCCAGCAGACCGCTGAAAACTCCGGCACTGCCTTCGGCGGCTCCGTTGCCATTGCCAAGGTAGAGCGGATTGGCGGGCTTGTTGGTGAGGAGGTCGTTGGCGGTGCCTTCGGCGACGAGTTTGCCATCCACATAGAGGCTCATCTTTTTATCCGCGGCCAGGGTGCCAACGAGGTGATGCCAGCCCTCGGTGAGAACTTCGGCGGAGACGATGCCGGTAGCCTTGCCGTCACTGCGGACATGGAACTGCGGTTTCTTCTCGCGAATGTCGAGCGCGATGCCCACACGCGGGCCGCCGTGGTGGAGCACGGTGCCATTGGCAGTATCGGGCAACACCCAGGCCTCGACGCTGATCGGAGTATTCGTGGGATCGAGTGCCGGCGCGTCGGGAAAGAGCACGCTGCCCGGAACCGGTGCATTCTTGGCTTTGGCATCGCCTTTACCCTTGCCCTTGCCCTTGCCGGCAGCCTTGGCGGCGCCTTTCTTGGCCTTTTCGAGGGGTGGCGGCTGATTGGCGAGCGGCTGGCCGTCGGGGCCGAGCACGACGCTGTTGCCCTTGCGCGCGGTGGTGGCGGACTCAGTGTCGTAGGCTTCGTTAGGTGGCGCTTTGGGTGTGGAGAAGAGCGTGTATTCCATTGTGGTGGTCCACTTGTAGTACTGCGCTTCGCGGCCATACGAATACACGTTCTTGTCGTCGTGAACGAGGATGCGGCCCGCGGGCGCATACTTGCCGGCCTGGTAGTAACCGCTGTGGCCGCCGGCGAAGCTCTTGCCGTAGACCCAGTAGCTGCGGTGAAAGTTCGAGTCATCGAGGAAGCCCATCGGCGCGAAGAGATGCGCGCCTTCGCCTTTGTGCGCTCCCCCTTGCTTGTCAAAATCACCGCTCACCGGACCGACCTCCACGCGCTTGCCATCGGCGATGATCTTTTGCGTGCGCAGGTAGGTCCACTTGCCGTCACTGCTGAGGATGTCGTTGAGGGCGACTGGCATTTGCAGGGATTTGTGGCGGTCGTTGAGATCGCCGCCGGTATCGGGGTCTTTGTCGTCGTAATTCTGCTTCACCCGCATCTCGCCCGTCTTGGCATCGAGTCGATAGAACCACAGACCGCCATCGAGAAAGCACGAATGCCCGGCGATGCAGCTCACGAGGCCATTTTCGACCAGCACACTGCCATGCACGGGCCACACACTTTCCATCATCTCCCACGCGCCATGGCTGAGCATCACCGGCGCGGCTTGGAACTTCCAGACCAACGCGCCGTCCTTCGCACGCAGGCAATACACATGACCGTCCTTGCCACCGAAGAACACGCGGCCCTTCCAGTACGTGGGCGGCGAGTCGATGCGGCCACCGGCGATGAAACGCCACGCCGGTTTCCCGGTGGCGGCGTCAAAGGCATGCAGCGTGTGTTTGTCCACCTCCGAGACAAACGTGAGTCCCGCGGCAGTCGTCGTGGTGCTGAGCGGTGGGGTCAGTTTGACCTCCCAGGCCATGCCAAGATCCTTTTTCAAGTCTGACTTCGCCGCGCCACTGCGGGCGTTGTCGCTGCGATACGTCGGCCAGTCGGCGATGTCGGCTTCGACTTCATCAATGGCCTCCGAATAAGCTGCGCCTTTGATTAGGCGCTCGCTGTCAGGTGTGTTTGCAGGCATCGGGTAGCGCGGCGCGCTGGCCATCACAGACATTCCATCGAGCTTCGCTTCAGGGTAGCAGGCGCAGTTGTGCGGCCCCGCGTAGGTTAGGCCGTTGGCGGGCATCACGCCGTAGAGGCAGGCGCCGCGCACCCAATGGTTCAGATCCCAGTGCTGCTTGTCCATGTCCACATACTCGATGCCCGTGCGGCTTGGGATGATGTACTTCTCCGTCGCCTTGCCCATGTAGCAGCGGTGGTGAAACCAATACGTGCCCTCCGGCACATCGGGAAAGAAGCTCTTCTTCTTCTCACCCGTCAGCGGGTCAAAGCCGCGATACTCACCGCTCTGGTTGCCGCTCGTGTTCCCCGAATTCCAAACGAGGCCCTGCGCCACGATCACATCTTCCAGACTGCGGTAGCCGCTCTTCTCATGCGGCGCGGTCCACATGTCCTTGCCCGTATCCGCATTCACGCCCTTCATCGTGCCATCGCCTCCGGCGTAAAGAATCACATCGTTGTACAAGATGAGGCGTGGCGCGAAGTTGAACTCATAGAGCTGGCGGCGCTTCGTCGGATCGGTGGTGAATTTCACCTCACCCGTCTTCGCATCCCGGCAGGCCAGGCCGTCGCCATTGTAATAGACCACGCGCTTGTCATCAATCGTCAGCGTGATCGGGGCGATGCGGTCCTCCTGCTTCCACAACGTCTTGCCGCTTTCCGCTTCGACGGCCAGCAGATCGCGCGGTTTGCCATCCCAGTTAAACTCGGTGGTCACGCGCTGCTGATCGCTCTGCGCTTTCACAGCGAAGTCTTTGTTCAGGGTCCAGGGCTCCTTGTTCACCAGCGCGTAGATCGTGCCGTCGCGCACGATGATCTCCTCCGCGCCCTTCGTCTGCGGATACTCGCGGATCACTTGGCCCGTGGCTGCATCCAGGCAGGAAATTGGATCGGCGATACCCATGGTGACATAGACCTTGTCACCCATCGCCACGAGGCGGCGGGTGATCTGCGTGGGGCCGGACTTCAGCGGCCAAAGATGCGTGCTCCATTCCGCGATCGGCTTTTTCCACAGGACCGTGCCGTTGAAGCCATCCCGCGCGATCAGCATCCACTTTGGAGGCATCAAAATCGAGATGCGGCTGCCTTCATCGATGATGTAAAAAATGCGCCCGCCCGAGCTCACCTGCGCACTCACCGATGACATGCGGTCATGGTGCCGGCTCCAACGCGGATTCCCCACCCACTGCATGCGCGACGGCGGCCCCACCAGCATGTCCTTCGAGGTCGGGTTCCCCTTCGAGTCATACGCATAGTGCGTCCACTCATCCATATCCTTCGGCCAGGCCTTCGTGATCTTTTCCCAGCCGCCGCCGCCCGCCTTGCGCACCATCGCCACCCCCAGCGGCGTCAGCACCCGGTCAATCTCCTCCCTGGCCACCGCCGTCGCATCCTCCACCACCAGCAGGTTCACATAATTTTCAATATAGGGCAGATGTTTCCCATTCCACAGATCCGCCGCCACCGCACCGCTCACACCCGCTTGGTAGATCGTCTCCCGGATCGCCGGCACCGCCGCCGCATCCTTCGTCAGCCCCTGCACCTGATACGCCTCATTCGCCCGCAGCTTCCGCGTCAAAGCGGCATCTCCACAGCCCACATGCACCACGATCCCACCCTTCACACCCGACTGCGCGAGGATGTCAGAAGCCTCATCCGCAAAAAGGGAAGACGCCAGGAAGAGGGAAAACAACAAGATAAGTTTCATGCCAGGTTAGAATTGCCCCGCTGAAACGCCGCCTCGCCCCAGGATGTTTCGGACCAAATCCATCCTGTCCCGGAGATACACATCTTTGTAAAGTAGCCCAGTTGGGCTCCAACTGGGGTTTTTGGTCCCTTGTGAGGCCCTTCAATGGCATAACCATCGGCGTTTTTGGGAGGAATCGCCCTTTCCAGAGCGTTCGAGGGAGATGGTGCTTGTCCTGGCAAAGCCGTCTTGATATGAAGACTTCGCTCGGTTTGACGGCGCAACGCCAAATTTCCCTCTCATGAACATTTTAAACAAGCGGGTTGTGGCCCTGGTCATCGTGGCCCTCGCGGGGGTGCTGCACGCCCAGGTGCCGCAGATCATCAATTATCAGGGACGCGTGGCCGTCAATGGCGTGAACTTCGATGGTTCGGGCCAGTTCAAGTTCGCCCTGATCAACGCCACGGGTACCACCACCTTCTGGAGCAACGACGGCACCAGCACCGCGGGCAGCGAACCGGCCGCCGCTGTCGCGCTCACCGTCACCAAGGGTCTTTACTCCGTCTTGTTAGGCGACGCGACGCTGCCAAACATGACCGTCGTTCCGGCCACGGTCTTCACCAATCCGA
>JAXMIV010000289.1:0-10656 GCA_034377045.1 Prosthecobacter sp.
AACTTCGGCAATTGGCCGGTCCCGACCAGGCACTCGGCTTTCACCAGCAACGGCGGGCTGATCTCCACATAGCCGTGCTGCGTGGTGTGCAGGTCGAGCAGAAAATTGATCAACGCGCGCTCCAGCCGCGCGCCCTGGCCGCGATAGACGACAAAGGCGCTGCCGGTGATCTTCGCGCCCGCTTCGAAGTCGATCAGCCCCAGCTTCTGCCCCAGCACCGTATGATCCACAGGCGGAAAATCATAAGACGGCTTCGTGCCCCAGACGCGCACTTCGGGGTTCTCCTCCGCGCTGCTGCCGATCGGACAATCCTCATGCGGCAGATTCGGAATGCTGAGCAGCAGATCGCGCTGCCGCACATCCGCCGCGTCGGCGTCGTTGCCGATTTGATCAATGCGCTCGCCAATGCCACGCACCTCGGCTTCGCGGGTGGAAGTATCCTCGCCATTCTTGCGGCCAATGCCGATCTCCTTGGAAATGCGGTTGCGATCTCCCTGCAGCTTTTGCCGCTCCGTCTCCGCCGCGCGGCGTTGCAGATCGATGGAAAGCACTTCATCGACGATGGACGCAAAGTCACCGCCACGGTTGGCGAGGCGCTTTTTGACAAGATCGGCTTGTTCGCGGATGAGGCGGATATCGAGCATAGGGCGGAGAGGTTAGCGGGACTTAGGGCGTTGTCGAGAACCGTGGAAATCAAAACCGCGCCCTTGTGCCGCGCGGCTAGCCTGGATAAGTTCGCCGGGATGCCCACTGTCGAGTTCACCGCCAACCTCGCGCGTCAAACGACGGCCCCCTCTTGCAAGGTCGAGGGAGCCACAGTGGCTGAAGCGATGCAGGCCGTCTTCGCCGCACAACCGGCTTTGAAGAGCTACATCCTCGATGACCAGGGCGCCGTGCGGCAGCATGTGGTCATCTTCGTCGACAGCGTGGCGATCAAAGACCGCAGCGGCCTTTCCGACCCGGTCGCCCAGGATTCCGAAATCTTTGTCATGCAGGCACTTTCCGGAGGGTAACCCATGAGCAGCCCCATCTATCTAGGCACCCGCAAGGGCCTCTTCACTTTGGAACGAGACGCCTCGGGCTGGCGCATCGCCAACTCCGCCTTTCTCGGTGTGCAGATTCCGATGCTCCTTCCTGATCCCCGCGACGGCACGCTCTTTGCCGCGGTCGAGCACGGTCATTTCGGCAGCAAGCTGCACGCCTCCACGGACGGTGGCGCCACCTGGGAAGAGCGCGTTTGCCCGGCTTACCCTCCCAAACCCGAGGGCGTGCCGGACACGATCAACATGATGAACCAGAAGGTCATGCCCTGGTCCCTGGAGAAAATCTGGTCCCTGGAAGCGGGCGGGCCTAACGAACCCGGCGTGCTCTGGTGCGGCACCATTCCCGGCGGTCTTTTCAAGTCCACGGACAGCGGCCTCTCATGGACCATGATCGACAGCCTGTGGAACCGCCCCGAACGCGCCCAGTGGTTTGGCGGCGGTTACGACTGGCCCGGCATTCACTCCATCTGGGTCGAACCGGCCAATCCTCGCCGCATCCTGATCGCGGTCTCTTGCGGCGGCGTCTGGGAATCCCTAGATGCGGGTGAAACGTGGACGCAGCATGGCCAGGGGCTGATCGCCGACTACCTGCCCCCAGAACTCGCGGGCGGCCTCGAGTCGCAAGATCCGCACCGCATGGTGGTCTGTCCCGCCGCTCCCCAAAGGGCCTGGATTCAGCATCACAACGGCATCTTTCGTTCCGATGACGCCGGGCATACCTGGGAACGGTTGTTCGTCAGCCCTTCCGCATTTGGTTTTGCCGTCGCTGTGCATCCGCGTGATCCGGATACGGCGTGGTTCGTCCCTGGCGTGAAAGATGAGGAGCGCTACCCACCCGGCGGCGCCATGTGCGTGACGCGCACCCGCGACGGCGGCAAGACCTTCGAAGCCTGCCGCAACGGACTGCCGCAGGAGCATGCGTACCATCTGGTGTATCGCCATTGTTTGGATGTGGCGGCGGACGGGCAGACCCTCGTCATGGGATCCACCACCGGCTCCGTTTGGATCAGCGAGAATGGCGGCGATCAATGGCAGCGCGTCAGCGCCGAGCTGCCGCCCATCTACTGCGCGCGCTTCGGATGATGCCCATGAATGTCATCTGCCTGCTGATGCTGCTGAACTTGAACGGCGCGGTTGTCGCGCCGCTCATCGCCCACTTGGATTTCCGCCAAGTCAGTGCCGCCAAGACCAGCAGTACCATCTTTCGGTTAGGCGATGACTGAGCCGACGCCAAACGCATTACCTTTCCCGCACACATGGCCGCAGCCCCGATCTTCACGGTTTACACTCCCACGTACAATCGTGCCCACACGCTGCACCGCTGCTACGACAGCCTCAAGGCGCAGACCTTCCGAGATTTTGAGTGGCTGATTGTCGATGACGGCTCCAGCGACAACACCGCCGAACTTGTCGCCCAATGGCAGGCGGAAGGCCAAGTGCCTTTGCGTTACGAACCCCGGCCTCACCTCGGCGCTCACCACGCGCACAACCACGGCCTCGGCATTTCGCGGGGTGCGCTCTGGATCAAACTCGACTCTGACGACGGCTGCGTGCCGGAGGCTCTGGAGCGTCTTTGGCATCATTGGAATAGCATTCCCGAGGCTCAGCGCGGCCAGTTCTCCGGCGTCACGGCCCTCTGCCGTGATCATCACGGCCATCTGGTCGGCACCCCCTTTCCCACCGATCCGCTCGACTGCACGGCGGCGGCGCTGGAATACCAGTACAAAGTGCGAGGTGAAAAATGGGGCTTCCTACGCACCGAAATCCTCCGCCAGCTTCCCTTCCCCGAAGATGTGCCCGGCCATTTCATTCCCGAATCCTATCTCTGGTGCCAGGTGTCCAGCCGCTACAAGACCCGCCACATCAACGAACAACTCCGCATCTACTGGACCGACGCCCCCTCCCTCGTCCACGGCCGGCCCAACCCCGCCACCAACGCCGCCGGCCACCGTCTCATGTTTCAAATGGTGCTGAATACCGAGTCCCATTGGTGCCTTCGCGCCCCCCTCCGCCTGCTGCGCGCCGCCGCCCAGTACACCCGCTTCAGCCTCTTGAGCGGCTCGGGCCTGTCCCGGCAGGTTCGCGAACTGCGGTCCGCCCTGGCACGCGCCCTATGGTTCGTCGGCGTCCCCCTCGGTTGGCTCTTGTATTGGCGGGACCGCCGTCGTCTGGCCCGGTCCGTCTGAGCCCGAAAAAGTCGCTGAATCCCAATCCGCTCACGCTGACCCGCAACCCAGCCGCCGTTTCATTCCCTCAAACCGGTTGCGGCATGCGGCCATCCGGAGCATTCTTATCGTTGTTCACTTTGCCCCTTTTCTCCAAGCTGTGCCGATCATGAAGTCTTTTCTTACCCCTGTTTCCGCCGCCATGCTGATGGCCGCCATTGTCTGTGCGAGCGTGGTCCCGGCTCATTCCCAAGGGGCGAGTTCCGGCGTCCAGGAGTTCGATCCCCAGGCCTTCCCAGGCAAAGTGGTGGATGACGTGATCGTACCCGTCCCGAGCGAGGTATTCGGCGTCCTCGATAAGTTGGGTGAACCCAACTGGCGTGCGGAAATGCGCGAACTCGATCTGCCCAACACCACCGACCGCACCAAGCTGTCGCTGATGTTCGGCATGGTGATCGCCGAAGGGTTTGTCGCGGTGCAGGCTGAGGACAAGGAAACGGTTCAGGACATTGGCCGCGAGGTCATCCGCCTCGCCACCGCCCTCGGTCTCACCAAAGCTGTGCGGCCCCACGCCCAGAGCATCCTCGATGCCGCCGACAAAAACGACTGGCCGGCCATTCGGCGGGAATTCGATCAAACCCAAAAGACCGTCCGTGACAGCATGGAACAAATGAAAGACGCCGACCTTTCCCAATGCGTCAGCATGGGCGGCTGGTTGCGCGGCACGGCCTCCGTGACCTCGGTCGTGAGCAAGAATTTCTCGGCCGACCGCGCCGAGTTGTTGAATCAGCCCATGCTGGTCGAACACTTCGTGACCGCCATCAACCGGATGTCGGCGGATAAGAAGGAACACCCCGCGGTGGATGGCATTTCAAAAGGCCTGAAAACGATTCTGCAAAAAATGGAAGGCGCCGTGGATGGTTTCACAAAAGGCGCCGTGCGCGATATCGGCAAGACCTGCGACAGCCTGATCGCCGAAGTTAAAGCAGCGAAGTAATTCTCGCCCCTCGCGTTCTCGCGGACCCCTTTTTGAGGAAAAGACATGCAAGCCCCCGCCCGCTTTTACCACCCCCGGTTCAGTCACGCCGCCATCCTTCTGGCTGCAGCCGCGCTATTTGCCACCGCCCCCCTGTGCCACGCCACGGTGGATGATGCCCATGGCGCCGCCATGGAAGCCGCCACGCCTTATGTCGAGCAGGGATTCATCGTTCGCGAAGACTACTGGAACGGTGAAGTCAAAAGCGGTCAGAAGCTGATGATCCGCCACCAGATGTTCAAGGGCAACGAATATGCCTTCTGGCTCGGTACCAGCCAGGATGAGATCGCTTTGGAATTGAAGGTTTTTGATGAAAAAGGCAAGGAAATCGACCTTGATCGCAAAGCGAGCGCGATGTTCACCAGCGTGCGGGTGAATCCGCCGAACACCGGGACCTACACGATTGTCTTTTCGCTCTCCTCAAAGAAGGAAAAATCCGTCTATTGGGCACTAGCGTACGGTTACCGTTAAAGCGGCCCATGCCTGTTGAAACGCTAACTTACGAAACCCCGCAGTTTCTGCAAAGACTGCTCGGCCACGACCTGGCCAGTTTGCGCATCTTGAGCGAGGCCTTCGACGTCCAAGTCACCAGCCGCGACGGCTGGATCCGCCTGGAAGGCACCGACTCCGCCGTCAGCGGTGCCCGCATGGTCCTTAGCCAACTCGAAAAAGTGCGCCGGCAGGGTGGTGAGATCACCACCGCGATGATCCGCCTCGTCGCGGAAAGCGTCCAGGCCGAGAGCGGCGACACGCCTGCGGACGCGATCATGAGCCTGAAACTCCAGGGCTCCAGCAGGCGCCCGCCGGTCCTGGCCAAGACCCGCGGCCAGATCCAGTACATTCAGGCCATGCAAAAGCACGAAGTGGTCTTTGGCACCGGCCCCGCCGGCACCGGCAAAACCTACCTGGCCATGGCGCACGGCCTGCACCTGCTGCGCGAAAAAGCCGTTCAACGTCTCATTTTGACCCGGCCAGCCGTGGAGGCAGGAGAAGCCCTGGGTTTCCTCCCTGGCGACCTCAAGGAAAAGATCTTTCCCTACCTGCGGCCCCTCTACGACGCCCTCTACGACATCCTCGATCCCGATGAGGCCGAACGCCTCATTGAGCGCGGCACCATCGAGATCGCCCCCTTGGCCTACATGCGCGGCCGCACATTGAAGAGCGCCTTCATCATTCTGGATGAGGCCCAAAACACCACCACGGAGCAGATGCTCATGTTCCTGACCCGCCTCGGCGAAGGCGCCCGGTGTGTGATCACGGGGGATCCTTCCCAGGTGGATCTTCGCCATCATGTCAGGTCCGGACTGCGGGAGGCTGTGGAGGTGCTCCAGGACGTTGAAGGGGTGAAATTTGTGAATTTCCTGACCAAGGACGTGGTCCGGCTGCCGGTCGTCCAGAGAATCATTGAGGCCTACGACCGGCATCGTCTCAATCCAGCTCGCTAAGCTGTAAATCCCTAATAACTAAAGGTTTAAGTCGTATGGAGCTGGTCAGATCGAAAGATTCTTGTAGCCACGGCCGGACGTGTTAGATTGACTTCCAGCCCTCCTTCCGGGCGCACACCATGTTTGAATCGATTCGCCGGGCCAAATTGCAGCGGGAGGGTTTGTCTTGTGGGAAAACCCGCCGAAAGCACCAGGAAGGTGACCTTGTGGATGAGTTGCGCACGCATCCCGCCGCGACCGTGGTTGTCTATTTCCTGTTCTTCTTCGGCATTGTCGTTCTGATGAATCTCGGCGCCGGCGTCATTCCCGGCACGGTAAGTCCGCAACCGATCGCTTACCTATGCGTCGCGGCCATTGGCATCGCCTTGGTTGTGCATCTGCGCATCGCACTCACTGAGGATGTCGCAGACAACACCGAACTGGCTTTGGTGCTTGGCGTTCTCCTGCTGCATTTCGCGGCCCACATCGGCCTGCTCGATTTTGGCAACAAACGTGGCTGGGGTGGCGCCCTGCTCGTCGTGGCGATGCCGCACGCCTTCGCGCCGTTAGTGCTTTCGGTCATTCTCGGGCGCAAGATAGGTCTGTTCGGCGCCATTTATGCCACGCTCCTCGGGGCCTTTGTCTGCGTCGCCGTCAATCCCCTCACCTACCTAGCCTGCTCGGCCCTCATTGGCTTCCTGGTGGTCGTCTTTACCCGGCACGTACGGCGCCGGCATCGTTTGGTCACGGCTGGCCTGTATATTGGAGGTGTCGCGGCGCTTTTCTCCTTTCTTATCCATGAACCTTGGAAAACAGAGAACCTGGCTCTGGCGCGCATCGTCGGCGTACCGTTTGCCGTCGGCGTGGTGACCGGCATGCTCGTGGGGGGATTGGTCCCGGTGATCGAGGCCGTCTTTGGCGTCACCACGGATGTTTCCTGGCTGGAGTTGGCGGACCTCAACCACCCTTTGATGAAGCGCCTCAGCATTGAGGCCCCCGGCACGTACCATCATAGCCTCGTCGTCGCCAACCTCTCGGAAGCCGCCGCTGAATCCATCGGTGCCAGCGCCACCATGACCCGCGTCTGCGCTTACTTCCATGACATCGGCAAACTGACCAAGCCCGAGTACTTCATCGAAAACATGGATCCGGCGAACAATCCGCACGATGACCTCACCGCCCGGATGAGCGCTCTCATCCTGATCGCCCATGTCAAAGACGGCGTTGATATCGCCATCAAGCACAACCTCAATTGCCGCATCATCGACGTCATCGAACAGCATCATGGCACCTCGCTGGCGTGGTACTTTTACCGCCGCGCCCTCGATCAAAAGGCGGAAGTCATCCGGCTCGTCGAACAAGGCAAGTCGAAGGAAGACGACGTGCCGCAGGTGAGTGAAGAAGTGTTTCGTTATCCCGGCCCGAAACCGCAGTTCAAGGAGTCTGCCATCATTTCCCTGGCTGATGCGATTGAAAGCGCCTCCCGAGCCCTCGAAAAACCCAACGCCTCGCGCATTGAGTCGCTGGTCAACGAAATCGTCCAAAACCGCATGATCGACGGTCAGCTCGACGAATGCGACCTCACCATCGCCGAACTCGCCAAGGTCAAGTCCAGCTTCGTCAAGACCCTGCTCAGCATGATGCACAGCCGCATCAAGTACCAGAAAGCGACCGAAAGCACTTCCAACGTCAGCCTTCGGGACATGTCGATGGCGGTTTCCGAGGCCGATACCATGGTCATGCAGTCCCTCCACGCCGCTGGTGAACCTTCCTCCTTCACCGAGAAGCGGAAACGTGCCTCCCGCAAACCGCCCGCCTCCGCGGCCTAGGCCGAAGGTCCGGATAGCATGGCCCTTCCCAAGATCCGCATCTACAACCGGCAGGGCAAGCACCGCCCGAACCTGCCATGGCTGCGCCGCACCGTGAAGGCTGCCCTGCCCGCCTGCCTGGAGTCCCTCACCGGCCCCAGCGCGCCCTTGGCCCAACTTGCGGAAATCGAAATCACCATCATCTCCGACGGCGACATCGCCCTCGTGCATGCGGATTTCCTCAATGACCCGACTCCCACCGACGTCATCACCTTCCACCACGGTGAGATCCTGGTTAGCGCCGACACCGCCCTGCGCCAAGGCGCGGAACATGGCCAGCCCCTCGATCAGGAACTGGCCCTGTACATGATCCACGGCCTCCTCCACCTCGCCGGTTGGGACGACCACGACCCCGACGAAGCCGCCCGCATGGCGGCCCGCCAGTTCACCATCCTGCGTGAGGCGACTTCCGCCGCCAACTGATCATGGCGTCATTGCCGGCACCTGGCTCGGCATCTCCGGCTTTGGTCCCAGGACCGCCCCGAGCACGAGGAACGGAATGCACAATAGGAAACGCAAGAACGGCGTCTTCGCCACATTCCAATGCACGATGACGAAGATCAGGCTGACAAACGGCACAAAGATGTACCCAAGCCCCCACCAAATGGAAGTCTTGAACGCCAGGATGAGAAGCTGAATACCAAACACGAGAGCGATGATCAGTCCGATAACCGAGAGTATGATGCCGAGTGTTGCCATGAGCTGGGAGTGATTGAGTTTCGGGAGATGCCGTAGTCGGATCCGCTCAACCCTGAGCAGTCGATTTTATGGGCGATGTGCAACCTTCTTACGCCCGGCCCCCGAGTGGCAAGAAAAAACGTGCTCCACTCCATTTCCGCTTTCAAAGTTCGACCCCAAATCCTCTTCCGGCGCACCAAGATTCACCACGTGTTCGTCCGAACCGATTTCACCTTGACTTTTCCCCAAGTCAGCGCCATTATTCCATAGTTACCGTTAAACCTCCTGGCCTCCCGCAGACCCATGCAGATCAGTCTTTTCTCCTGCGGATAAATTTTCCGGCCATGTCAGCCGGCGGAAAGTCGTGCGCTGTGTCCCCACAGCGCTGTGCGCGGAGTTCCAACGCTTCAGTCCGGCGGCCTCAAAGTCCGCCCAAGCCTCTCCTGTGGATCCGGTGGCCTCGCTTCTAGATTCCCTTTCCTGCTCTTTCCGCCCCTGAACCTTATGCTCCTCTTCCTGTATTCCCGCATTCTCATGAACTCCACCAAGTTCCCGAAAATGGGGAGATGGGGAAAAATGGGGATTCCAAATCCCCATCCCATCTCATTGATCATCAACACTTTACTCCACAGATCTCAAAAACCGCGAAAATAAAAACATCCCCATTTCCCCAGAACTCCCCATTCCTTTGCCCCTCATTCCTTTGCTAAAAATCATCAGTCACCGAGCTGCGCCCGTCACCCTGGGGATCAATGGGGATTCGCCGAAATTCGGCCTCCAAACTCCGCACTCCACGCCCCACCCCCTCGTCCTTGCCAAGTGAGGCATCTGGTCCACAGTAGCCGCCCCTCAATGCCTAGACCGCCTCCGAACGGCGCACGTTATCTCTCCCAATCATCATGTTCGACTGGATCATCAAAAAAATCATCGGCACCAAAAACCAGCGCACCGTCAAGCGCCTGCAGCCCGTCGTCGTTGAGATCAACCGCATTGAGCAACAACTCCAAAACGAATCCGACGATGCTCTGCGGGAACGAGTCGCGAAGTGGAAGGGCCAGTTCCAGGCCTTTCACACGCCTCAGTTCCTGGGGGGCGTCTCCCTGCGCATTGCCCCGGAGGAGGCGGTCGAGGCCTGCCTGCGGCACGTTGCCAGCTATTTCGCGGCGTTGAAACCCCACTTCCCGTCCCTGGACGACAGTTACCTGGCCGAGACTTCCTGGAACGGCGCCAGTTTTGAGGACAAAAAGGCCCGCATTGATCGCGCTCGCGAGGCCTGGAACGAGATCCAGCCGAAGTTCGATCCCATCGCGCAGAAGATGCTGAATGAAATTCTGCCGGAGTGTTACGCCGTGGTCAAAAACGCGGCGCGCCGACTCTGCGGCCAAGACATCACCGTCTGTGACATGCCGCTGAAGTGGAACATGGTGCACTTTGACGTGCAGCTCATCGGCGGCGTGGCGCTGCACCGCGGCATGATTGCGGAAATGGCCACCGGCGAAGGCAAAACCCTGGTGGCCACGCTGCCCGTGACTCTCAATGCGCTGACCGGCCGCGGCGTGCATGTCATCACGGTCAATGATTACCTGGCACGCCGTGACGCGGAGTGGATGGGTCACCTGTACAAATTCCTCGGCCTAACCGTCGGTTGCATCCAGAACGATCAACCCAGCCATTTCCGCCGCGAGCAGTATGGCTACGACATCACCTTCGGCACCAACAGCGAATTCGGCTTCGATTACCTGCGCGACAACGGCATGGCTTCCAACAAGGAGCAGCAGGTGCAGCGCGGCCACTACTTCGCGATTGTCGATGAAGTGGACTCCGTCCTCATTGACGAAGCGCGCACGCCCCTCATCATCAGCGGCCCTGTCGCCGCCGCGGAAAGCACCCATCAATACGAACGCTACAAACCTCTGGTCGAACAATTGGTTCGGCGCCAGAACACCCTCTGCAACCGTCTGGTGACCGAGGCCAAGGAACACGCGGAGAAAGGCGAATTGGAGGTTGCTGGCAAAAAACTCTTCCAGGTGCATTTGGGCCAGCCAAAAAACCGCGGCATCTTGCGCGCCCTGGAGAATACCGAGCTGCGCCGCGCCATGGAGAAGGCGGAGCTGAAGCTGTACGAAGATTCCCAAAAGGTGGATCTCTTCAAGCTCAAGGAGGATCTGTACTACTTCATCGAAGAGAAGAATCACGACGCCGATTTGAGTGAAATGGGCCGCAACTTCATTAATCCCGATGAACCGGATGCCTTCGTGCTTCCTGACCTCGCCACGCTCTATTCGGAGATCGACGGCGATCAAACGCTGTCCGAACAAACCCGGCAGCAGCAGAAGAACGAACTGCAGGACCGCCTCTCCCACCAGGGTCAGCGCATCCATCAAATCAGCCAGCTCCTCCGCGCCTACTGCCTCTACGAAAAAGACGTGGAGTACGTGGTGG
>JAXMIV010000290.1:0-2609 GCA_034377045.1 Prosthecobacter sp.
CGAGACCCAGAGCGACCGTAACGACGGCTGGCAGCCCTTCAGGCACGGCGGCGACAGCCAGACTCACGGAGGTGAGGAACATCTCAAAGAGGGCGGTTCCGCGCAGCAACCCCAAGAGGAACAGGAGGGCGACGATCCCCAGGCAGGCCCAAACGAGCGAGCGGCCGAGAGCAGCCAGGCGTTTTTGCAAAGGAGTCTGCTCTTCCGAAGCCGCAGCATTGCGCAATAACTGAGAGATCGCCCCAAGTTCAGAATTCATGCCGGTGCCGACAACCACGGCTCGGCCTTGTCCAGCGGCGACGGCCGTTCCCATGAAGAGCATGTTGGTGCGATCCCCCAGTGCGGCGGTGGCGGGCAGCAGGAAGCCGGCATCCTTATCGACGGCATCGCTTTCGCCGGTCAATGCGGCCTCCACACATTTTAGAGACGAAGCTTCGAGGAGACGTGCGTCCGCGGCCACCAAGTCGCCGGGCTCGAATTCGAGAACATCTCCCGGCACGACTTCCGCCGCAGGGATCAGCACGGCGTGGCCATCGCGACGGACACGCGCCTGGGGCGCGGTCATCTTGCGCAGTGCGGCGATGGACTTTTCAGCACTGAATTCTTGATAGAAGCCGATGAGGGCGTTGAGAATAACAATGACGACGATGGCGACGCAATCGACCCATTCACCGAGCACGCCGGTAACCACGGCTGCGCCGATGAGGATCCAGATGATCAAGCTTTTGAACTGACCGACGAGCAGCTTCCAAGGGTTCAGCGCAGCACCCTCGGTCAACTCATTGCGACCGAACGCGTGCAGCCGCCGAGCCGCCTCCGCGGCAGCGAGCCCGTGATGGTCCGCGTCCGTCTGCTTCAGTGCGTCCGCCGCAGAGAGGGCGTGCCACGCGTTGTTAGGCGATGCGTTTGACATGGCTTACCGGTCAGGTGGCCGCGGTCCTATTTTCGGACAAGGAACGCCCTGTTCACAACAACCGCAGGAGGTTGCCTTGCACGAGCACTCGTAGTCGGTTGATTGAAAGCGCTGCACGAGGCGGGCTACGAGATTGCCAGGATCGGCATCGTAGATGACCTCCGAGCCTGTCTTCTTATCAAGAGCATCGACCAGTTGCGGGAGCAAGGCAGTGATGCCGCCTGTGCCGGTGAGCACGCCGATGAGTTTTCCCTCTTCAAAGGCAATGGCGAATTCGCCCAGGGTGCCGCAGCGCCCGCCGACCACGACAACGATATCGCTACTGCGGATGTTGATGATCTCCCGCCCCATGAGGCCAAGACCGGTATAAATCATCATGTCGTATTCCTTATAAGGCGAATTGAAGGTCGTGATGTGCTCCTTGAGGTGAAGAGCCGGAGAAATACCAATGGTGGCACCGTTGGCGGCCTTGGCGCCGAGCACGACTTCATGAGGGATGCCCGGGCAGGCACCGGTGAGGACTGAACAGCCGTTCTCCGCAATGGCATGCCCAAGACCGCGGCATTGTGCAGCGAGTTGGGGATCGGCAATCGGCGCAGCGGAGCCCATGACGCCAATGCGGATTCGGGCTCCGGTGGCGGGATTGTGTGAGCAGTACCCCTCAGGGTTTGGAGACGCAGCGTTCATGGTAAGACCTGGGCTGAGCGAGTCTGCAAACAATTTGAGCAGCCCACGAAACGCTTTTCGATGGTGATCTTCGTCGCGAAGCGTTCGCCAAAGATAGGAGTGCGGTACCATACTTTGACTGGGGTGCCGAGTGTCAGATGGGCCGTGGAGACAGCGTCCGCTCCGTGAAAAATGCGAGTTCGCTGATTCCACACGAGCGTCAGTGGAATCGCGGTGCACCGAAGTTGCAGTCGAATGACTCTGGCATTGGCATCAGCCGCTGCGACGGTGCCGAACTCCGTCCGCGCTTGCGGAGGTCGAGCAGAGATTTCGCCGGTGAATACGGCCGCTATCAAGCCGATTAAGATCACCAGCCGTGTGGAAGCTGAAGGAAGGTTTATTTGCATGGAATTGAGAATTGTTAGTTAAGCCAAAGGTGCGCCGCACAGGGTTATTCGAGGTAGGCTTTCAGCGCGTATTCCCGAATCATCCGATGGGTGTTGAAGTACGAGGCATTGAGCGCGATCGCGTGGCGCATCATGCCGATGAACCGGTCACGCTGATGGTAAAAGGATGGCAGGATGCTGCTTTCAAGTTTGTCGTAGAGTGAAGCGGCGTCGCAGCGGGTGCGGTCGGGAGGATTGAGGGATGAGTCGCAGTTTTCGCCAACGGCCCAACCGGTCACGCCTTCGATGCAACCCTCAAGCCACCAGCCATCCAGGACGCTGAGACTGGGCACGCCGTTAAGGGCGGCTTTCATGCCACTGGTACCCGAGGCCTCGAGAGGAGGCAGAGGAGTGTTGAGCCAAACGTCGACGCCGGCGACCACGAGGCGCGCCATATCCCAATCGTAGTTTTCCAAATAGATCATTCTGATATCCGCACCGAGCGAGGGTGCGGCCTGAATGATCTGCCGGATGGCATTCTTGCCTTCTTGATCGCGGGGATGGGCCTTGCCAGCAAAGACGAGTTGAATGCCGCCGAAGCGCGCGGCAAGACTTTGCAACCGCTGCGGATCCGTAAGGAGAAG
>JAXMIV010000291.1:0-4000 GCA_034377045.1 Prosthecobacter sp.
ATTTTCTGGGGGCATCCTGACAGTGAAATTCAAAAGGTATACGCTTCGATCACGCCTGCCTTTGTGCAGGTCCTTATGCAGTTGCCCCACATTCAGGATGCAATCAACAAGGCGGCATTTCGAGCCAGGCAAATGACACGACTGGCCAATCGTCGTGAGGCCGAGTTCAACAAGTGGCTCAAAGCGCAGAAGCGGCAGTCCCCGCGCCTCCGGAATGGGGGGGAGGGTTAGGGTGAGGGGGCGGGTCGTTGGAGGATTGTATTTCCGACTAACGAATTCATGAATGGCTGAAGGAACAGTTCTACTTCCGCCACAGCCACTTCATCGCTTCGGGAAAAACGGAAGCACCGTGCTTGCTGTTGTGCTGGCCGTCGCCCAACTCAAATTTGACGTCGTACTTTAGGAACTCCAGGGCCTCGGCCATTTGCCGGTTGGCGATGGGCCAATTGCCGAAGGGATTGTCGAGGTCGTTGGCGCCGTCTTGCAGGAAGACCCGGATGGGCTTGCGTTCGGTGATGCGAATCAGGTAGGGATAGACGTGGCCGCCGGCGAGATTGACATAGCTGCCGATGGTGGAGAAGACCTTGCGAAACTTGTCCGGCCTTTCCCAGGCGACGGTGAAGGCGCAGATGGCGCCGCTGCTGGCGCCGCCAATGCCCCAGCCTTCGGGGTTCTCGGTCAGCTTGTAGTCCTTTTGCACCTGCGGCAGAATCTCATCCAGGAGGAAACGGGCATAGGTGTGGCCTAACGTATTGTATTCCTTGCCGCGATTGCTGGCGCGCCAGGCGCTTTCCGGGTTGATGGCGCCCGCATGTCCCGGATTGATGAAGATGGCGATGGTGGGTTTCATCGCGCCGCTGGCGATCAGGTTGTCAAAAACGGTGGGCACACGCCACGCTCCCTTGAGGCCGACGTAATCATGGCCGTCCTGAAACACCATGAGGTTGGCCGGTTGTTCGGGCTTGTACTGCGCCGGCACATAAATCCACCAATCGCGCGTGGTGCCCGGATAGATCTTCGAGGTGGTCCATGCCGGCATCTTCGTCACCCTGCCCTTGGACACCTTGGGATTGTCTTGAGAGAGGGGGCCGAGCTTGTAGTCGTCGATGGCCAGCGCAGAGCTGGCGCAAAGAAGGAGACAGGCGAAGAGGCGGAGGTACATGGCGGGGCGACGGTTGATCAGACCTCGTGAGTCTGGCCGATCTGCTTGTCCAGGAACGCACGGAGTTTGTCCATGCCGAGGCCAGTTTCGGCGGAGACGGGCAGGATCTTGACGCGTTTGAAACGATCCTTGAGGTTCTCGACATGTTGGTCGGCGCCTTCGAGATCGATCTTGTTGGCGATGATGGCCCAGGGGCGTTTCGACAGTTCTTTCGAGTAGAGCGAGACTTCCTTGCGGACGGTCTCGAGGTCCGCGACGGGATCGCGGCCCTCGGTCCCGGCGGCATCCACGACAAAGAGAAGGACGCGGCAGCGCATGATGTGGCGGAGGAAGTCGTGGCCTAACCCGATGTTTTCGTGCGCGCCTTCGATCAAGCCTGGGATGTCCGCGAGGGTGCAGCGGCGATTGGGTGCCAAGTGAACCACGCCGATCATGGGCTGGAGCGTGGTGAAGGGATAGTTGGCGATCTTGGGTTTGGCGGCGCTCAGTTTGGACAGAAGGGTGGACTTGCCAGCGTTGGGAGCGCCCACAAAACCGGCATCGGCGATGCTGCGCAGTTCGAAGTGGAAACGACCTTCTTCACCATCGGCGCCGGGCGTGAACTCGGTGGGCGCCTGGTGGATGCTGCTTTTGAAGTGCACGTTGCCTTTGCCGCCTTTGCCGCCTTTGCAGAGTACAAACTCCTGTCCGAGTTCGGTGAGATCGGCAAAGGGTTCATAGGTGAGGGTGGGCTCACCAGTCTCCGGGTCTTCACCCTCGATGATCTTGGAGATGACGGTGCCGCAGGGAACCCGAAAGACGGCATGCTCGGCACTTCGGCCGGTTTTCTGAACGCCAGCACCCTTTTCGCCATCTTTGGCGATGAGCTTCGCATTGAAGAAGAACTGGCGCAGGCTGTTGGTGCTGTTGTCCACATGGAGGATGATGTCCCCCCCGCGGCCGCCATCGCCTCCGTCAGGGCCGCCTTTGGGCTGGAACTTGCCCCGGTAGAAATGCGCGCTGCCATCGCCGCCGCGTCCGGCACGGGCATAGACTTTGATTTGGTCGACAAACATGAACCGGATACGTAGCTGGGGATGGAGCCCGGCACAAGCCATACGTGGTGACTTGAATTCGCGCCTGCGTGCGGCTTGGTGCCGAATGGCTCCGCAGATCTGGATCAATGGTCAAGTCCTCCCCATGGCGGACGCGCGCATCTCGCCCTTCGATCACGGCTTGCTGGTGGGTGACGGCGTGTTTGAGACGCTGGTGGCGCGAAATGGGGTGCCTTTTGCCGTCTTGGAGCACTGGCAGCGCCTGGTGCGTTCCTGCGAAATCTTGGGCCTGCAGCCGCTGCCTTGGGAAGACTTTCAAGAGGCTATTGCCGCTGTGTTGCAGGCCAACGGCCTGGCGGATGCCCGGGTGCGGGTGACTTTGACGAGCGGCGATGGCCCGCTCGGGTCGGATCGCGGCTCGGGGCAGGGAACGGTCCTCGTCACCGCCACCGAGCTGAACTCCTGGCCGCCCACGGAACGGGTGACGCTGGTCCCCTGGACGCGCAATGAGAACGGCGCGCTGGCCGGAGTGAAGAGCGTCTCGTATGCCGAGAATGTGCGCGCCCTAGCCTATGCGAAGGCCAGGGACTGCAAGGAGGCGCTGCTGGCCAACACGCGCGGCGAGGTGTGCGAAGGCACGGGCTCGAACGTCTTTCTGGTCATCGGTGGCCAGCTCAAGACGCCGCCACTGTCTTCCGGATGTCTGGCCGGCGTCACGCGGCTTTTGGTTCTGCAAGCCTGTGCGGGCGCGGGCATTGCGTGTGCGGAGGAGGCGATTCCGGTGAGCGCTTTGCGAGATTGTGGCGAAGCCTTTCTCACCTCATCGACCCGCGATGTGCATCCCATTGCGGAGATCGATGGTCGTACGTTGCCGGAGGCGCCGGGGAAGTTGACGCTGGCGGTGCAGGCGGCGTTTGTCGATCTGGTGCGGCGGCGCGGCGGGAAATGACCCTCTTTTCAACCGCGCGGCGCGGCACGTTCGCGGACGGCCACGCCATCCTTGACGCTGTCCGGCGGATGCATGAGGACTTTGTCGTCTAGCTTGAGGCCGCCGGTCACTTCGGTTTTGCGGCCGTCGGTGCGGCCGGTTTGAACGGTGGCGACACGGGCTTTGCCGTTGTCATAGACGAAGGTCTTCCATTCGCTGCCTTCGCGATAGAGCGCGCCTGCGGGCACCAGCAGGACGTCGTCGCTGTGCCAAATGGCGACGCGCACTTCGACGCGATAGCGGTCGCCGAGGGACTTGGCTTCCTGCGGAGTTGCTTCCAGGTCGCTCAGGACAAAGACGCGCTGTTCTTCGACACCGAGGGCGGACACCTTGGTGAAGGCGGCGGGTTCGATCAGGCGCACTCGGCCTTTGAGGGGATTGTCGCCGCCCCATTGTTCGACGCTGACTTCGGCGCCGGGTTTGATGGCGACGGCATCGCGCGAAAGGATCTCGGCTTCGATTTCCAGGTCCGCGGGATCGCCGACTTCCAGGATCGGCATGCCAGGCGTGACCATGGTGGCGCTTTCCTGCTGCACGCGCAGCACGCGGCCGCTGACTGGTGAACGGATCTCAATGATGGCGCCGCCGGTGGGTGACTGCATTTGCAGGAGCGCGGCTTTCGTTTGGGCCAGCTCAAATTCGGCGACCTTCAGGGCGAACTCGGCGGCGCGGACTTCGCGTTCCCGCATCAGGGCGTCGCGTTCCAGGTTGTCGCGATCGGCTGCGGCGACGAGGTCAGTGCTCCCGTTGTCGATCCGGGAACCAACCAGGTGATTCTCCCGGACGGCATGCGGCTCGCGATTCCGAGCGGGGCCA
>JAXMIV010000292.1:0-8061 GCA_034377045.1 Prosthecobacter sp.
ACGGGAGAGCGGTTCGGGGGAAGTGAGGCTTAATGATGCGCGGAAACAGTGGGAGCCGGAGATGAGGAGACTTCCGCACGCTTGCCGGGCTCCGATTCCCACTGTGGGAAGAAGTCCTGATTGATGCCGGGAGCGCTATACTCGTAGGGACCGCGAACGGCGACCGGCTCGAAAGTGAAGTTGCCATGTGGGGGCGGCGTCGGGGTGGCCCACTCCAGCGTGGTGGCCTCCCAGGGATTGTCGCTGTTGGTCTTCTTGCCGCCTTTGATGCTGAGGAAGACGTTGATGATGAACGGCACCTGAGCCAGCGCCAAACCGAAGGCGCCGATCGACATGACTTCATTCAACCACAGCCACTTGGCGGTGGTCTGCTCGAAGTACCTGCCACCGTCATACCAGCGGCGATGGAAGCCCGCCATGCCCTGAATGAACATCGGCGCGAAGATGAGGTTCATACACAGGAACGAAGGCCAGAAGTGCAGCTTCCCGAGGAAGTCATTCATGTAGCGGCCGGTGATCTTCGGATACCAGTGGTAGACGCCGGCGAACAACCCGAAAATCGTCCCGGGAGCCACGACATAGTGGAAGTGCCCGATCACATAATAGGTATCGTGCAGCGCGAGGTCAATGAAGGTAAACGCCAGCGGCAGACCGGTCAGACCGCCGATCCCAAACATTGGCAGGAACGCGGAGGCAAACAACATCTGTGAATTGAAACGAATGGAACCGCCCCAGAGGGAAATCATGAGACAGGTCAGCAAAATGACCGACGGCACCGAGATCGCCACCGTGGTGATCTGAAAGTAGGTGGACATCGTCGTGCCCATGCCCGTGAGGTACATGTGGTGCGCCCAAACCAGGAAGCTCAGGAAGCCCAGCGTCAAGACCGCGTAGATCATGGCCTTGTAACCCCACAAGGGACGGCGGGTATTGTTCGGAATCACTTCCGTGAGAATCGCGAAGGCCGGCAGAATCAACACATACACCTCGGGGTGAGCCAAGAACCAGAACAGGTGCTGGTAGAGGAGCGGATTGCCGCCACCGGAGATGTCCAGGTGCGTGCCGCCATCCATCAAGCCCGTGGGCAGGAAGAAACTGGAGCCAAAAACGCGGTCTGAGAGCTGCAACAACGCGGCGACTTCCAGGGGCGGGAAAGCCAGGAGCAGCAGGAATGCCGTGACAAACATGGCCCAGCAAAAGAATGGCATGCGCATCCAGGACATGCCCTTGGCGCGCAGGTTGATCACCGTTGTGATCACATTCACGGCCCCCAGGAGCGAACCGGAGATATTGAACACCATGGCCAGCAGCCACCACGTGTGGCCGTGCATCCAAACATTCGTCACCGCTAGGGTCGCCGTCGACGACAAGGGCGAATACATCGTCCAGCCGGTCTGCACCGCGCCCGTGCCGACAAAGAAGCTGGCCAGCATCATGATGCCGCTGATGAGGAACAGCCAGTAGCTCCACATGTTCAGCCGCGGAAACGCCATGTCGATGGTGCCGATCTGTAGTGGCATCACAAAATTGACAAAGGCCGCAAAGCCCACCGGCACAATGCCCAGGAACACCATGATCGTGCCGTGCATCGCCCCGAGCATGTTGTACAACTCGCCGTTGACGATGCCGCCGGGCGCCCAGCGGCCGATCGCTTCGTGGAAGAGGGGTCCGATCACCGGGATCTGCTCAACGAAGCCAAAACCGGGCACGGGCACGCCTGGATAGGCAATGCTCCAGCGCATCAGCAGCATCAGGAAGAACCCGAACAACAGGAAGGTCAACCCCGTCAGGCCATACTGAATCCCAATGGTCTTGTGATCGGTGGAGAAGATGTATTTTCGCAACCAGCTAATCTCATGGTGATCGTGGGCGTGATCATCACTATGGACGTGATCGTGGGGAATGGCAGCGGCGCTCATGTGAAGTGAAAAGGGCTAAACGTAAAAGGGGGTTGCGCTTGCGGCGAAGAGGGGTTTTTCGGCTTTACGGTTCAAGAGATTTGGCGAGGGCGAACTCAAAGTTTACGCTCGCTTTGCCGCCATGGACGGTGACGGCTTGGCTCAATTTTTCAGCAAATTGCGGGTGCCAAGCCTCCACCTCATACTCGCCATCCGCAAGGGCGCGATTGATGGCAAAAGTCCCGTCGGCGCCAGTCGCCGCGGCGTGGCTGCCTTCATGCACAAAAACCCAGGCCTTCATCCACCGATGCACGTCGCACTCCAGGCGGTAGAGGCCGGGTTCGCCGAAAGCTTTCAGGTTCTCGTCTCCCTGGGCCGGTTGGCCGAAGTTGTCCAAATTCCGCCCCCCGTCCCGGGTTCCCGCCTCGTGCCGGATGATCCGTATATTGTGAAAGGTCAGGTCGCTGTTGTGGAAACGCACGCTTTGCCCCGCCTGAAGCACGGTCATGTAGGGTGCAAATTCGCAGTGCTTCTGATCGATAAGGGCCGGCTCGGAGGTGCCGTTGCTCGCCCGCGAACTGCGGCGCACGCTGATCACCACATCAGCCAACCCGCCATCCGCAGCCACCCGCCACGCCGGGCTAACCAACTGTGGATGCCCCGTGCAGAACGGATTGCCGCCCACATCAATCACTTTGCCCAAACTGGACGGCCTGCCACCCGCTAGGATCACCTTGCCGGTAAGGCTCGAGGTCATGGCAATTTCCGTCGCGGGCGCCAGGGTCACCGAAGATCCTGAGGGGATCGAGGGCTTGCCACAACTCGGCAGCGTGTACAGCAAAACCGTGGCCAGGGCAGCCAAAGGCGCCTTGCCGAAAACGGTTCTCTTCACACGCAGCATGGGAGTCGGATTATTTGGCGGGACCAGGAGCGGCGGCGGCAGCAGCCGGGGCGGCCGTGGCGCCAGGACCTGCAGGCACCTCGCCGGGCACGTTTTTCGTCGCGAAAGGTTCCAATTCAGGCGCCGTCCATTGGCTGGCGCGCTTCTCAGTCGAGCGAACTTTGTCCACCATTTCCTTGGTGATCATCGTGCCTTCATTGCCGAAAGAATTGCGCACGTAGGTCAGCACGTTGGCAAGATCGGTGGCCGACATAGCGCCGCCGAAGGCCTGCATGCCGCCAGGGGTATTGAAGCCCTGGCCCTTCACCGTGATGGGTCCCGTAAGACCGTGCTGCACAATGCGGATCAAACGCTCCGTGCCGCCCGCAACATATTCCGAACCTGCCAGGGGTGGGAACTGACCAGGCAGGCCGTTGCCGTCGCCCTGATGACAGCCACCACAGACCGAATAGCCGTTGGCGCCCTTCTTCATCGCCATTTGGAAAGGGTCCGCCCCCCCGGGGCCTTCGGGGCCCATTGGCCGCGGGTCCAAACCAGGCGCCCCACCGAAAGGATTGCTGATGCCGAAGTTGAAGCCGCCGGTCATAGGACCAAGCTGGCCGCCGGCGAGGACCGCCACGATCAGGCCGGCAAGCATGACCCACAGCGGTACCGGGTTGCGTTCCGGCTGCATGTCGGCCTTTTCGCGCTTAACCGCAGCCGTATGCAGGCGGTCAAGGTCGGTTTGGTCAGGATGAATGGGATTCGAGGAAGCGCTCATGAGGCTTGGGGCTTACTTCTTCGCAGGCGCGGCGGTAGCCACAGCGGCACCGGTCCCGGGAATGAGGTAGTCTTTTTTCAGGGACAGCAGGTAGTCCACCAGAGCTTCAGCTTCCGGGGTGGGAACCACTTCATACCCTGGTTTCGGGGCGTATTTGCCGGTTAATTTCAGGGACTTGTCGGCATCCGGCCCCTGCGCCTTGCGCACGACGTAGAGGTGCTTCAGCGCCGGCATGTTCGACCAGGAGTGCTGCGAGCGCGGTTCGAACAGTTTCTGATGAATCACGCCGCGAGCCGGCGCCCGCCAGCCATAGTTGGTGAGGTCAGGACCGTTGCGCTGCACACCGAGGAAAGCAAAAGGTTCGCCCAAGTAGTCCTGCAGGGTGTTGGAGCGCACCGGAGCCGCCGGCCGCACCTCCTGATCCTGGCCCCAGCCCTTGCGCCAGGCGTCCAGCGCCAGTTGCGGCGGCCGGATCATTTGCGTGTGGCACTGCACACAACCCTCACGGGCATACACCAACTGCCCTTGGCGATTGATCGGCGCAGGTGGGTAAATGCCCTCCACGCCGTCCCGGTCCTTGTCGTACAGAGTGGGCGTCAATGCCTGATACTTGACCACGGGGATCACGATCAGGAACAGCCACGGCAAGCCGAAGCTCAGGGCGAGGGAAAGGATGAATTTGCGAAAGTCACTCATGCGTTTGCTCCGTGGGGAAGGGTGTCTCCATGCTCACGCTCCAGCAGGGTGGGCGCCGAACTGCGCCGCCCCAGGCCGGCCACCATGAGCATCAGGTGGATCAAAAACCAAACATTCGACCAGGTGATCAAGAGCCAGGCGATCGCGCGCGCCATCATGTAGCCCTGGGAATTCCAGGTAAGTTGCATGAAGTCTTGGTCCCACATGTCCGGGTGATTCAAATCTCCACCTTGTTGCATGCCGGCCACCAAGCTCATCACCACGACCGTGGCGATGCCGTAAACCGAGAACCAGAAGTGATTGCGAATGAGGCGGACCGACAGCCATTCACAGCCTGCCACGCGTGGCACAATATAATAAATGGCGCCGAACGCGCACATGCTGAAGAAGCCGTAAATCGCGATGATCTGGAAGCCATACCACGCATGGGTGAACTGCAGGGTCGCTCCCGTCGAAAAGGCGGACAGCAACGCCAAAACAGCGCCTGAGACCGGGTAAAACATCGCACCCACAAAGATGAAGCGCAGCGTCGGACTGGTCGCGACCAGATGATGCTGGCCCAGCGTGGTCAGGTGATGGTTCCAACCGACAAGACCGACGGGGATCAGCAGCAGCACCCCGGTCATCGCACCGATGGCAGGCATCCACGCGGGCAGCGGACCGCCCATGTAGTGCTGCATGCCCGTCCAGCCCGCGAGGATGGCCAGCATCCAAAATCCAGCTTTCGAAAGTTGATCACTAGCTACGGGCTGGCCGGTGATCTTCGGAATGAAGTAGTAGGCCGAGCCAATGGCCACCGGCGTGAAGAACAGGAGCACCAGGGTATGCACATACCAGGCATTGATCCCCGCGCCCAACGCGCCAAGACCCGGTTGAAAGCAATGCAGCGCCACATTCGCCGTGATGAAGATCCACGGGAACCAGAAGCATGCGCCCAGAATGTACCAGGTGCTGACCATGAAGCCTTCGGGACGGAAGGCGCGGCCAAACATCGTCGTCATCGGCCAGGCAAAGGCGAGGAATGAGATCAGCAGGATCGGCCAGACAAACTTGGGCATCTCCATCCATTCCATTGAGGTGCTGTGGCCGAAGAGGATGCCCAGCAGGCCGAGCGTCACCGCGATGTTCCAAAACACTCCCGCGACATACATCACGCTCTTGCCCCGGGTCAGCTCCTGTCCTGAGCGCCGGGCCATGATCCACAACATGATGCCGAGCGCCGCTTGGACGCCCCACCCATAAACCAGCGCGTTGATATGGGTCGGTTGCAGCCGGCCATACTGCAGGATTTGGCAATCCCCGAGAAAGGACGGCACAAAGAGCTTCATGGCGGCGACCACGCCCAGGATCGTCGAGGCCATCAGCCAAAAGGCCGCGTTCAAAAACAAGAACAGCACCGGGCCTTTGACCGATTTGTCAATCGCCGCGCGGCGAAGGGTGTCGGCTTGAATGTCCGGATCAGCGAGCGCTGGAGTGGTCTGCATCGAGGTCAAAAGTCAAAGGTGGTCAGGACCGTGTTCATTTCGCCGGGGCGGGAGGCGCCGCGGGCGTAGTTGGGGCGGGTGCGGGTGTGGCTGGAGAGGCAGGCGTTGCGGGTGCTCCAGGTGCGGGGGCGGCGGGGGCTGGCGGCGGAGCAGCCGCAGCCGCGGCGGCCGCTTGCTTGAGCTGCGTCGGTGATCCGGGCACCACCTGGGTGCTCGCGCCAGCTTTCTTTGCCGCCAGGGTGGAAAGGGTCTTGGCAAAGATGGCGTCCCTTTTGGCAGGATCCTTGAGCCCCATCTTCGTCACAATTTCACTTTGCGCCTTGCTGATTTCCTCGCGCTGAGCCTGGCGGGTTTCGGCGCGTGGATCTTCATGCCCGCGGTTTCCCGCCACGGCCTGAATGAGGAGGAATAGCACCGCGAAAATCGCAAATGCCCCCAGCACCCACAGAAATGTGGCGCCGGTCTTGGAGGTGGTGGCGGATGAAGACATGGCAGATCGATCAATTGACGACGTTCGCGGACTCCAGCAGACGCGGGTCACGGCAGGGATACAGGCTGTAACGGGCCAGGCTGCGCAAATAAAGGAAACCGAGCGTGCCGACCACACCGGCCAGCGCCACGACATCGCCAATCCAGGCATGCGGCGACCACCAGCCCTCTCCCAGGGAAGGACCGCGTTCAGGGATCACATTCCAGTAAATGTCCACCAGATGCATTAGCAGCACAAAGACACACACCAGACTGATCACGACCGGCTTCTTTTTCCGATTCTGCGACAGCAGCAGCACAAAGGGGATCGCGAAGTGGCCGAACAAGAGGACCAAGCTCACCCAGCGCCAGCCTTCGGTGTTGCGGATCAGGTAAAAGCGCGTCTCCTCGGTGATGTTCGCGTACCAGATCAGGAAATACTGGCTGAAGGCGATGTAGGCCCAAAAGATCGTGAAGGTGAGAAGCAGTTTCCCCATCAGGTGATAGTGCTCCATCGACACCACCTTCTGCAGATACCCGAGGCTGCGCAGCCACGTCACGACCAGCATCGTCAGCGCCATCGAGCCCCAGGCACACCCGGCGAAAATATACACCCCCCACATCGTGGAGAACCAATTGTAGTCCAGCGTCATCAGCCAGTCGACGGCAGCAAACGTCGCGATCAGGGCAAAGGGGAACATCCAGCGGCAGGCGAATTGGCGCGCCTTGATCGTATGCACGATGTCACCATCCTGATCCTGCTTCACCGACTTGCCGCGCAACGTGCGCGCGATGTGCCACAGCGCGAGAAAGTAGAACACAAAGCGGAAGTACCAGAAGCTGGTGTTCAGGTACCCGTACTTCTCCACCAAAACGTGCAAATGTGGATTGGTCTCCGACGCATGGTGCAGCGCCTCCTTCACCGTAGTGGCATGCTCACCCATATGCTGCGCGGCGTCGCGGTGATGATTCATCCATTCCCACAGCGGCTTCTGCACCACGGGCAGCAGCAGCGGGATCGCCAGGATCGCCAGCGGCAGAATCAGATTCGCCAATTGCTCCCACAGGCGGCGGATTGACACACCCCAACTGGAATTCGAGGCGTTATGCAGCAGGATCCAGAAGCAGCCCCCAACCACAAAGGTGAAACAGAAAAACACCGCGAACAACCAGGAGTACGCGAAGTGGCTTGTGTCCGTGATGAAGAGGATGATGGAACCCAGCAGCCCGAGACCGCCAAGAATGCCAAGCGCATTGATCAGCTTCGATCCCTTGGCAGGCTCGAACTTCTCTCCTCCGGGAGGCAGATCGTTGAATGTGACGTGATGACTCATGCCTGTGATGCGCGTGTTACTGGACCGAAACGTTTCCTTCCTTCACCGCCAATTGCATGGCGCGGATATAGGCCACGATGGCCCAGCGGTCCCGAACGATGAGATTGCCGCCGTATGAGCCCATCAGCCCTTTGCCATTCGTGATCACGTCAAACATGGCTCCATCCGCCCGGTAAGCCGCTGCATTGGCTGGGTCGGTGGCGCCGGCTTGTTGAAAATTGAAGGCCGTCAGAATGCCAAACTTGGAGGTCACGCCCTTGCCGTTGCCTGAAGCGCCGTGGCAGACTGAGCAGTAAATGTTGAACTGGCGTTCGCCGCGCTCCAGCAATTCTTTGCTCAGGACCACACCGCCGGGCAGCCCGTCACCGTAGAAGTCGCCCATCTTGCCGGTGCTGTAATAATCCAGCCCGTTGCTGAATCCATAAGCCGGCGGCTCAGCGCCGGCCGCGACCGGTTTCGCCGGCACTTCAAAGCCCATCGGCACGGTATGCTTCACGGGCAGGCGGCCGCCAAGGCCGTC
>JAXMIV010000293.1:0-15189 GCA_034377045.1 Prosthecobacter sp.
TCTGGCCGAGCCCGACCTCGATCTCGAGACAGACCTCCCCGAAACCACCCGCGTCTCCCTCTACCTCCTCAGCCTCATCCAGGCCGACAAAGAAGCCTTCCGCAGCGCCAGCCCCGTCGAACCCGAACTCCACGACTTCGACTACTATCCCGACAGCGTCTACTCCGACCCACCTTTGCTCGGCGAACCCTGGCCCGAACCTCCGCCGCCACCGGACCGCAGCGCTGCAACCCGGGAGTCCGAGTTTCCACCCCCGCCTCACGATCCCAGCGTGCCGCTTCCGCCCCTCCGAAAATTGAACCCCCGCACCAGGTTTGCGCAATGCGGAAAGAGCCGGAAAAAGGCGGAACACCACGGAAAACCGCCCCATCGGCCATCACAGCGAGGTTTGAGCAAAAAACCGCCCTTTTCGCCACTTTGTCATAGGTTTGAGCAACAAAAGGCCCTTGTTCCCGCGCGACATTGAATACGCCCCCGCCTGGCCGCGTCGGTCCCACATGCCCTCCCGAGCACCCACCCGCGCCGCCACACCTCCCGCCACCCGCCTCCGGCCCGTCGTCCGCTGGAACGGCGGCAAAACCCGCCTCCTCAAGCACCTCCTGCCAGCGCTCCCGCCGCACCGCACCTACGTCGAAGCCTTTGGCGGCGGCCTCGCCCTCTTCCTCGCCAAAAAACCCAGCCCCGTCGAAATCATCAACGACCTCAACACCGACCTCATCACCCTTTACCGCTGCGCCCAGTTCCATCTCGAACCCCTCCTGGCTGAGATCCAATTCACCCTCACCAGCCGTCAAAACCTCGCCGACCTCCGCACCCAACCCGGCCTGACCGACCTCCAGCGCGCCGCCCGATACCTCATCCTCAACCGCACCAGCTTCGGCGGCGCTGGCACCCATTACGCCGTCAGTAAAAAGACCGCCCAGCCCAGTCGCGCCGCCACCCTCGCCACCCTCCGCGCCCTCAACGCCAGGCTCGACAAAACCAGCATCGAAAACCTCCCGTTCGAGCGCCTGTTCAAACTCTACGACAGCCCCCAAACCCTCTGGTTCCTCGACCCGCCCTACCTCGACTCCGACGCCGCCATCTACACCGGATGGAACGAAGCCCAGATGCGCCACTTCCACAGCGAAGTCAGCGCCCTCCAAGGCCCCTGCCTCATCACCGTCGATGACTCCCCGTTAAACCGCTCCCTGTGGGCCAAAGATCACCTCACTGAGATCACCACCCGCAACGGCTGCACCAACCAGCGCACCCACGGCAATTCCAGCTTCAAAGAACTCATGATTGAAAGGCGCATGCAATCGCCTTGCAAGGCCCTAAAAAAGCCCGCGCAAAGCCACTTTAAACAAGCGGCTTAAACGTCAAAGTGCCATCCGGCTCACGCACCGCGAATTCACTGAGAGTCACGATGCTCGGTTTTATCGCCTCCCATAGCGCATCCGCGTGATAGGCATCAAGGGTCGCCGCGCTCGGAATTGGCAGAAAATCATCGATCACCGCGACGATCTCCGGAAAAGGCCGCGCCATCATAAACCTGTCGCAGTCCAACATCTCCAAATACGCCCTCTGATACGGCTGAATTTGCAATGCCTCAGGTCCCATTGGCATCGGCGGCCAAGGCGCATCACCCCAAGTGAATTTGTCCGCGCTCATAAAGTCATTCTGATTAAGTTTTCTCAATCTTCAATCCTTAATCCTCAATCTTCAATTCCCCCGCTCCCTGCAACCACCAACTCCGGCCATCCCAAAAACGCCATCCCTTTGTCCGTGATTCGCGCCTCCCAGCTCGGTGCCCCTTGCCGCCCGTGGCTCCGGCGCAGATCCACCAGGCCGCCGCTTTGCAGGCGCTCCAGATCCCCTTGCACATTCGTGCTGCCACCGCCCGATCCTGGTATCCCCACCAACTCAAAGCGCCGCACCCACAGCCCCTGCTTCGCCCCCAAATAAAGCAGGATGATCCACTGCGCATTCGAGAGGATCAAACGGCAGCGCAAATAATGCTTCAGCCATAGAGCCGGACCTTTCATGCCGATGTTTGAGCTTTTGCCATTTTGGCCGCCATAGCTTTGATCTCCGCTGGATACAGGTAAGCCGCCTGATCCTCTTCATAGTTGTAGCTGAGGACCACGGTGTAGGCGAAAACCGGGAACGATGTCGGCGGCTCGAATTTCGTGCCTTGCCAGCGGTCTCTTCGCCGCGCCCAGCGCCGCCAAGACTCTTCATTTTTGAGCAGATTCATGCCGGTTTTTGCGCCTGCGTTCCCCTTGGCATATCCGCCCAAGAAATCACCTTGCCCTGAACAGTTCCGCCACTGAGCCAGAACCATTCACCGCCCCAATAAAAGCCTGATCCCACGCCGCCGTTCTCAATCTCGAAGAGCACCAAATCCCGGCGCAGCCTCCTCGGCTTCACATCCTCCGCATCATGCCAATAAATCGTTTCCGCGATCATACGGCAATCGGTGCTTTGATGGTTGGGTGCGGATCGTAGCCAAACAGCGTAAAATCATCGAAGCGGAAATCGCTGATGTTAAACACATCGCGCCCGATCTCCAGCTTCGGCAGTGGCCTCGGTTCCCGGCCCAATTGCTCAATCACCTGGTCAAAGTGATTCTTGTAAATGTGCAGGTCACCAAAGCTGATGATCAGGTCACCCGGAACCAGGTCAGTCACCCAGCCCAGCATGTGCAACAGAAAGCCATAACTGGCGATGTTGAATGGCAGTCCCAGGAACGAATCAATGGAGCGCGCATAAAGGTGCAAATTCAGCGCGCCCTCATCCACTTGGCATTGCCACAGCGTGTGACACGGCGGCAGCTTCATCAGCGGCACATCCTGTGGATTCCACGCGCTCACAATGTGGCGGCGGCTGTTCGGGTTTGACCTCAGATCACGCACCAGGTTCTCAATCTGATCAATCGGCGCATTGAACGCCCCGTTTGGCCAGGACCGCCATTGCTTCCCATACACCGGCCCGAGTTCGCCGTTCGCATCCGCCCACTCATCCCAAATGGTCACGCCCGCTGCTTGCAAACTACGCACGTTGGTTTCGCCGCGCAAAAACCACAGCAGTTCATGCAGGATCGATTTGATATGAACCTTCTTCGTCGTCAGTAGCGGAAAACCCTCATCCATGTCATGCCGGAGCTGATACCCAAACACCGAGCGCGTGCCCACGCCCGTGCGGTCCTCCCGGTCCTTGCCTTTTTCCATCACATGCCGAAGTAGATCAAGATATGCTTTCATAGGGTCGTTGCGTTGTGTGCTTTTGTGTTTTCCCGTGGTTAATCCCCCCTCACCCTCCCACCGTCCCCGCCTGCCCGGCCTGCATTTGCCTCACAGCCGCGCTCAGCAGCTTGCTGAGATCCGCCGCCTGCCAATCGTCCAAGACCAGCGTCAACCCGCACTCCAGCGCGATTTCCACCAGGTGGCCGCTGCCCATCGGCATTACAGCCTCTTGTGGCATCACGGTGATCGTCGGATCAATCACCTCCCCAACCAGGTTGACAGTCATGTTCATAACTAAGATTTGAGTTGCGCTAAAAAGTCCAAATTGCTCAGCGGCTCCGGCGCTGGTTCCACCTTCCGTGTCTTCAGTGTTTTCCGTGGTTGCACCTCTGCGTTAGTTCCCAAACTCTGCGGTGTAGACCGTTCCGGCATCACTGAAATCCGTGGCTGAGAATCCCCCTTCGAAAACTCCGCCATCCGATCCGAGATCCGCCGCAACACCGCCACCTTCTCTTGATCGATCGCCGGAGGCAGTCCGCTAAACATCACCCGCAGATCCTCACGCGACAGCCCCTCCACCTGCTCCGGCGTCGGCCAGGTCACCACATCCCCCACGCGCACGCCATCCAGTCGCCTGCTCATGAGAATGGAGGACACCCCCAATCTTCGCTTGAAGGTTGAATCGCTGAATCGTCAGTGGCGTCTAAATTAGTTCCACATGGAACGTTAGGCGCGGTCGGCACTGGCAACTTCCCCGTCTCCGCAAACCGTTTCAGGATCGGCGCCAACTGTCCCGCCGTCACCCGATTCAGCGCCATCATGTGCCCCTTGCGCCCGATATACACCACCGTGCGATCATCCAGGCCCTCCGAGATCACACACTCCCCAAAGAACGCATCCAAGAACAGCGCCATGTTCACCCCATGGAACCACGTCAACGGCATCCCCTCTGGAAACAACGACACCGGCGCACCCGCCGCCGCATCAGCATCCGGCGCCGGTTGCACTGTCGCATCCGGATACCCATCACGCGCTTTCCAAATTCGGCTCATAAAATCAGTGTTGGAGTCAAGGCTTTAGCCGATCATTTACCGGCCCTCTTCCTGCCCTTCAGTGTTTCCTCAATCTCAAACGCCATCTCCTTGAAGCTCGTGCCAAGCTGCTCCCGCACCGTCGGCGGCAGGCGCAGATAATCCTTCCGGCCAATGCGGCGCAAAAAAAGATTTTTCCAAAAATTCAGCGCCGCATCCCGCATCGCGGTCGGCGGCTCATCCTCCACTGGAGTCACATCCTTCAGTGGCTTTTCAAACAGCTCATTCAGCCCCCACTCGTCAGGGTGATTTAGCAGCGTTTGCAGATCCTTGGCCATCGTTGTTTGCAGCTCCGCTAGGCTCATCACCTCCTTGCCCTTGCCCTTGGCCTGGCCGTTGCCCAGCATCTTCGGCTTATGCTTCGACCACCAACCATTCAGCCTCTTCACCAGGCCCGCATGCTCCGCCGTCTCCGCGATCGAAAGAAACCAGTCCCGATACCGCCGCGCCGACCGTGCGGTCACATCGAGTTGTTGCTCGACAAAATCTTCCAACGTCACCTCCGCCGCTTCACCGCCGCCGCGTGTCTCGCCGTAAATCTCCGCATGCAGATAATAGAGCGCGTTCACCTCAATCCCGCCAAAATACTTCGCCAGCTTCAGCGCCATCGCGCTCTTGCCTGCCGCCAGGTGGAACATCTTGAACCGCGCCACCGTCGCCGCCAGTTCCGGATGCGCCGCCGTCAAGGCCGTCGCCCGCTCCCGCTGTCGATTCAAGCACGCCTTCTTTCCCGCGTGCCCCGTCAAACCCTTCGCTGTAAAATTCGGCTGGCCGCACTGCGGACATTCAAAATACACTTCAATTTTCTTCGTCTTCGTGGTTAGTTTCGTCTTCGTCATAAAAAATCAATCTTCAATCGGCATTCCTTGTTCAGCATTCGTCAATCTCCCCGCCGTCAGGCATCAATCGTCTGCTGTGCCCGCACCCGCTTCTCCAGCGTGATCAGCAGCCCCTTGAGCTGCTCCGGCCTCAGTGTCCGTCCATAATCAGCCGGCAATCCCAAAGCCTTCGCCGCCGCCGCAATTTTGAACCGCCACTGCCGCTCCTCATTCCCCGGCCCCATATGCACCTCAAAGGCCTTCCCTGACTGCCCCTGCAACGCCAGGAAATGCGCATACAACGCGTCGAAGAACTCCTTGGGTGCTTCCGATATCGTCAAGCCCTCCCCGCCGATCAGCTTGCGAATGCACGCCCGCGCCTCGCGATGCCTCCATTCCTTCTCCGTTTCTTCCGTCGCCCCGCTGTGATGATGCTTCAGCCAGGCATCCCCCGCCATCCGCCCCAACATCGCCCGCTGCCTCGGTGAAAGTAATTTGATCGTCTTCATAGCTTCAAAATATCTGCGTTCATCTGCGCCATCTGCGGTGAGTCATCTCTGCGGATTCCCCATCCCCATCGCATGCCGTTGCACCAGCTTGCCCAGATCATGACAAAACGCGTTCAGCGTCCCCTTCGGCAGATTCTCCCGAGGTGCGCCCCACTCTGCGGCATACGCTAGCAGCATCTTGCGCAAACGAGTCACGCGCACCAAGCCCACGAGATCCGGATGCGCCTCCGGCACATCGCTGGCCCACGTTGGCAGAGCCTCCCCATTCGCCAGCCGCAATTGCCCGTATTGATGCAATTGAAACTCCAGGGCACCGAGTGCATCGCTCTCGGTATAAGCCGAGCCATGGCAGCGCCGAATGCCCGGCACCCGCGCCCCATGCAGGTCCGTCTCCGCAATCGGTGCCACCACCGCCTTTGTCAAAGCGATCCGCACCCACGCATTCACGCGATCCGCAAGCGCATCACTCATGACGACAACGCCCCTCCCAGCATCAGCGTCGCCGCCTGCTGCTGTTCGCGATCCGGCTCCAGGAAGAAGTTCTCATCCTGGTCAAAGATCACGCCCACGTCATTGAGCAGCGCCGCTCGCACCGCATCATCACGGTCGCGGAGCATCGCCTCCTTGTTCGCCTCCAACTTGATCGCCAGATAGTCTTTCGCCATCTCCGCCCGGTCCTTTAGTTCAGGCTTCGCGTCCTGATCCATGCCTTTGGCCACAATGCCATGCAGCGCCTCCAGGGCGAGCTTCCACGACTTCACGCCCTTGCGTAGCGTCGTCTTCCAATTGCCCAGCCTCCAGCCAAAACGGTGGCGGTTGACCGTCAGACTCTTCGCCTCGCCAAAGCGCGGCTTATTGATCGCCGACCACGTCTCCAGCAATTCCATCTTGCCCGTGATTTCCTTGTCCAGCGTCGCGATCTTCGCCCCCCAGCTGTGCTCCTTCTCTAGAGCCGCCTTCGCCAGCGTCTCCGCCGTGTTGCGATCCGCGACCAGCTTCTCTCGCTCCGCCTGCTTGATCGTTGTTACCGTGAGCAGCTTCGCCAGCTCCTCATCATTCTGCGGCACCAACGCCGCCAGTTTTTTGAATAGGTCTTTCGCCATAAAATTGATTCGTGAAAATTCGTGTTATCCGTGGTTAAAAAAATCCCCATCACTTCGCCTGGGTCGGAATGTCCCGCAGGTTCCTCGCATCCATCAGCACCCATTCCGCTTGCGACCGCGTCTCGCCCGTCTCCAGCGTGCCGATCACCATGCGCCCGCCATCAATCACCTTGAGGATCTTCAGTGTGTCCTTCGCCGTCACCTTCAGCGTCCCGGCAAAGTCGCCCATGTCGAAACGCACCTTCTCCGCCGCTCCCGCCTTCAGCTTCGTGCAGCCATGCGCCTTCACCACGCTCACGCGCTCATGGAAGATCGCCGCCACCGGCTCCCCATCTTCCGCAGAGATAAGCCGCACCTCAAACGTCGGCGGCAAAATATCGATAGTCGCGTCACTCATGAGCGTGCAAAGCGATGCCGCCCTCCATGAAAAGATTCCGCATCCCGAGGCAGGCTGTTCATGTGCGCGTTCAGCCGCCGATGCAGCTCAGTGAAGTTCTCATGCGTCTCCGCCTGTAAAGCCTCCAAGGCCCCCTTCGACCTCACCTCAAGAGCTGCCACCCGCGCTAACACCTCACCCGTGCTCAGGGGTCGCCGCAACGCTTCAAGCTTCGCCGCGTTCTTCATCATCAGCCCGCGCCAATGCACATGCGCCACCGATTGCTCCGGCGTCGTCAGCAGCGCCGCCGTGGGCGGGCGCAAACACGCCGGCCTGGCCCGCGCCTGCCGCCGCCGATCCAGCAACGTCAAAATCAGCCCGATCAATCCGACCAGGCCAATCACCGAATAACCCAAAAGTGCCGCCATCATATTTTTCGATCCTCCTTGTTTCTATTGATTCAGTTCCCCAACCGCCTTGCGCCTTAACAGCGCCGCCAACCGTGTCGGCACCGCCTCAAAAGCCGCGCCCGCCCGCTGACCCTGCGGCGGCCTGGTCGCAATCGTGTTGCAAGCCAGCGCCGCCATCGCCACCCGCCGCCGCGGGTTCAAATTCATCGCCCTCGCGACAGGAAAAGAAGAAGTGCTCATAGCTCAAATATTTGGAGTGAAGGCTTTAGCCGATTAGTTTCCGGGGGCCACGTTTGCACATGGCCGTCATTTGCAGGGACTCAAGCGTCTGCACCGCGCCCTCCAGGTCCTTCATGTATTCAAGTTTAGCGCCCGCGAGGTGCTGCCTTTTGAGGTCCCTCAATAGTTGAATGGCGAGGTCTAGAGACCTCTCCAAAAGTGCAAATTGCAGGTCATTTAGTTTCATATTTTTTGATTCGTGAAAATTCGTGAAATCCGTGGTTAAACCTCAAGCCGCCTCCCGCATCTCAACCCCGCCCCCAATCACCGTCCCATCCTCAGCAAACTTAAACTCGCTGAGCAACTGCGTGTGCGCCGCCCGAAACCACGCGCACGGGTTCGCATACTTGCCGCCCTTCGCGATCTCCCTGGCCAGCAGCAAATGCTTCCGCAGCGCCCGGCACGCGCCCTTCTTCTTCACGACTTCCGTCGCCATCTTCACCAGATCCTTGTCACCATCCGCATCCGGCAGGAACAAATGAATCATCGCCCGCGCAATGTCCGTCGCCTGAGTCTTGGGAGTGATGTTGCGCGCCATGCCCACCCGGCTGAAAAGCTGATCATCCTTCTTCCACTGCGCCACGATCTCCGGATTGCCCACCAAGGCCACCGGGCAGCGCGTCCCGTCATGCCAGTCATAGGCGATCCATTGCCGCGCCGATTGCGTCAGCAGATGCGCGTTGTCGATGATCAACAAATGGCCGCTGTCCGTGAATTTGCGCCGCAGAAAATCATCCCACGTCTCGCCCGGTTGCAACCGCTTGTTGCTGACCTGGTGCAACACCGCTGAGCGCACACAACGCCAGCCCGCGAAGCTCTTCGTCGCCGTCACATAGATCGCCAGCGGATTGCCTTCCATGTAAGCGCGAATCCCCATCGTCTTGCCCTTGCCCGCTGGATTCCAGCCCACACCGATGTCTCCCGTGTGGAGAACCGTATCGAGAAAATCCCGCATCGGCTCCACGAGAAAGCCTTCCTTCGACAGGTCCGAGTTATCGACGCGACGCTTGCTCGCGCCCTCCAGCAGCTTCAGCGCCGCCTCTTCAAACTCCTTCACCAGACCAATGAACGTCCCGCCAAAAGCCCGGCTCACATACGAAGACGAGATGCCCAGCCGCGTCGCCAGTTGCGCCTGTGAAAAGCGCCGCCCGCTCGCCGTCGTCATTGCGTCCATGTAATCGCGCAACCCATTGAGGATCGTCGCGTCAATCTGCTGTTGTCCCTTCGCATCGCGATCCCGCCGCGCCTGGTCCCGGTCATTGCCCGCCGCTGCTTTACCAGTCGGCTCCGCTTTCATCAGTGGTGTTGGTGTTGTCATGTTCGTTGGTGTCGCTGTCATTGTTGTTGCCTTGAAAACCAGATCCGTTAGATCCTTCCGATCCGACGGATTGCAGAAACGCACTGCGCCGCGCCCGCACGGCCGCTGTCATCGCGTCACTGGCTCCTTGCGTCAGATCCTCCTCATCGCTCGCCGCGTCCTGAAGCACACCCGCGTTGTGCCGGTGCATCGCCAGCTTCAGGTTCGCGGCCTTCGCCTGGCGTTTGACGAGCGGGGCCACCAATTCCGCTTCCACATGCTTCGCGTGTCCCATCGCCCGCGCCAGCGCCTCCATATCGCCGCGTGTGACCTTCTCTGTGCGTTTGGCGATCCCTAAAAACCGCCCCTTCGCATCGCGCACAAAAAGCTGATCCGGCGCGAACGGATTGATGAACGCCTGATAACTCTCGCCGTCCTCCAGCGCGTATTGTTTGCCTGTCGCATCGGTGATAAAACCTTCAAAGCGATGCTCGCCTGGTCCGACTTCCTTGTCCTCAAACGCGAACTGATGCCCCTTCACCTTGCGCTCTTCAGCGAAGTCTTCACCGAGCAGGTCGCAGACCGTGCCGCCGTGAATGCGAATCAAATCACCCGCGCCCCGGTCCCACACTTCGCGGCGTGAAAGCTTGCGTGGCCGCGTTTGCAGCTTGCCACTGGTCAGCAGCGCCATCGCCATCTCGCGTTCCGCGCCCGTGAGCTGCATCAGCTCATCCGCCGTGCGCCAGTGGCCAAGGATAAAAATGTCCTGGGTGAAATGGCCGCACGCTTCCCAGCCTTCCAGATCGTGCTCGTGATCGTTCTCCAGAAACGCATACACCTCACTCAGCACCGGCAAAAACTGATTCACCTCCAGCAGCGGATATTGCAACAGCGCCGCCCTGTCCGCTGGCAATTGCTGCATCGCCGCCAGCACGCGGGAATTGTATTGCAGCAGGCCGTGCAGCTCCTCGGGCCGGCGCTCCACGCTCGGCCCCGTCTGCCCGGGCAGATCCGCGAGCAGGTTATGCACGATGTTGTTGCTGGATTCCAGCGACGCCTTGAAACGCCAGTTGCCCGTGCGCCTGCCGTTGTATTGGCCGAGGTGCGCCGCATCGCCCTGCATGCCGCTGCGGTTCACTGTGATCAGCCCGCCGCTCGCATCATAGAGCACCTTCTCCATGTGCTCGTCAAAAGCCGCCGTGCCATGCTCCGCCACGTTCTCCGTTCCTTTGGGCGAATAACCATCAAGATAAAACGTCGCCGCCACCAGCATCCGCATCATGCGCGCCGTCAGCCCGTTCATCTTGCCGTTGTCGCCTTCCGTCCGCACGCGAATGCCGTAACGCACCTTGCGCGCCGAAAAATAATCATGCGTGAACAACTCCAGCGGCCGCCCCGCCTTCTTCTCCGCGAAGCTGTTGACGAAGTTATCATGCCAAACGTCGTCATACATGTAGTGGCTTCCGACATGCAGGCCCGCCCGCGTGCCCAGCACCAAGGGCCGATACTTTGCCGCCGCGCCACGTCCGAGCACCAGAGCCGCGCGCCGATACTTGCTGCTGTCCAGCTTGCGCCGCAGATTCTCCGTGCTCCAACCCAGCGGATGCTCAGGGCAAGTCTTCGGCGGTGCCTTCCCTGGATGCCGCCGCATCCAATGTTCCTGCCAGGTGCCGTAGCCGGGAATCTTCTTCCCATTTGTCCATTCAGCGCGGACCTTCTTCAGCGCCATCTGCACACTGCGCTTATTCAGATCCACCGCCTCTTGAATGTAATCAATGAACGCCTGTGGCATCTGCTGGCCCGGCTTGAACTCCAGCGCCTGGTCAACCAGGCAGCGCCAATCCCGTGAGCCGCCACAATCCCGCGTGCCGTAGAAGGCTGTATACAGCGTCCGCAGATTGCCCGGAGAAAAACCTCGCTGGCCATCGCCGACCTTCGCACACGCCTCATCATAACCGATCTGCAACGTCGGCGCGGCCCTGATGATCTCGAACGCCTCCAACAGCCTCTTCACCCGCTCCTGATTGCGCACCTGCAACGCATAAAACTGCGGCTGATCCTTCGCCTTCACCACCGTCGCAAACAGCCCCCCTGTTTTCGGCGCAAGCACCAACGCCATGCTCGTCTGATTGCAGAATTCGTCTGTGAGTAGTTCCATAGATTCGGGATAGACTTTCAAAGTTGGAGTGAAGGCTTCAGCCGATCATTGCGCGGCGGCGGCCACGGGACATGGCGCTCTCTTGCTGCGCTTTTCTCATTCCCTCTTCGAAGACCTGGTCGATGATCAGGACTAAGAGGTCCTCGTTCCGGCATTCGCCCGTAAAGGCCACTCGAATGTCTCTGAGTGCCAGCCGCCGAGCCGCGCTGCTCTGCCACTCCGCCACAGTGATGTTTGATGTCTTTTTCATGGTCATGATTTTTGGTTAAACCGTCGCAAACAAATCTCCCTGGTCCGGATGGCTCTCCGCGCTCCGCGCCTTGCGCTTCACCGCCACCGGCAGCGTCTCCGCCCGCCCATCCGCCCGCGCCGCTTCCCGCTCCGCATTCGCCTTCCGCCACGCCGCCGCGATCGGGCTCTCTGGAAACGCCGCGTTGATGCTCATCAACAGCACCTGCTTATTGCCCGTCGTCGATTCCAGCAGATGCACCAGCAGCGCCTCCCGCGTCACGCGGTAAACCTTCTTCGCCCCCAACCGCACGTTGTGCTCCCGCCCCTCAATCCTCCCGCCCCGGATCAGCAGCGACGCCGTTGTCCGATCCACCCGCAACACCCGCGCCACATCCTGCGCCCCCAACTCATCAAGAGCGAGTTCCTTCAGGCGTTGGATCACGGGATGCATGGATTCAGTGGGCCGTTGACAGTGATCAGTGGGCAGCGCCAGACTCAGCGGATGAACCCGTATTGGACTGAGATAGCGGAGGAGATGAAGGCCTTGAGGGATGCGTTGATTCCCTTGGCGGAATGCCCTGCTGATTTAGCGGCGGCAGAGGTGGGGGCGTGGCTGCGTCATCACCGGCATTCCGGGGATGCGGCGTGTGACTATTGGATTGAGCGTCAGCAGTGGCCTGCGGCTCAAGGCTCCCTAATGTGGCAGGTGACTCTGCGGGCCGTGTGGGCGCTGTTCCTGGCTTCACTGATGCGCCCGGCGCTGTGGCCGCAGTATCCGGGCCGTGAGCAGGCCCTGCATTGGCTCCTGGTGGATTCTTGGCAAGTGGGCGGCATCGATAGAGCGGCGCTAGTAGCGCGTTTTCCACAAGAGCTGCTTGGCGGAGAGCCTCCTCAAGGCCCTCTCTTTCCTCCTCAGTGGTCACAGTAGGAGGATTCGTTTTTGTAATCCCCTCCATCGCTGCGTCCCACGTGCGGAAGGAGTGAGTGAATGCGAGCCGCGCAGCCTCGGATAAAGGGTCCCCCATGACCCAGGCGTGCAGCGCCGTGAGGGCGACCGTGCCTCCCAGCCAAACCAGCAGCCGCAGATCATGGGGGCAAACCCGCGACCGCAGCGCCTCCAGCCGTTGATTGAGTTCGGGAGTGCTCATAATCGTTAGGCCACCCTTGAAGGTTTTACCGCCGCTGCCTTCGGCCAGGGCTTGCCGTGTTGTTTGAGCCAGGCCGCAAAGCCCTGAACCACGCGCTTGCTTTGCCTCTCTCCCTTCAGCACGCGGTAGACGTGGCTGTCGTTAAGACCCTGCTCGGCAGCGAAGAGGCTCGACCCTGGAAATAGAGTTGGCCCGCGTGGGCGGCGGCGCGGACCTTTCGGCGCGGGTTTGATGCCCATGATTTCATTAAGGCGTTGGATGGCGGGGTGCATAATCAGGCTTTCTTCCTCTTCAGTTCCGTTGGAATGGCCCGCCCTGAATCAGCGAGGTGCGCCTTGTAGCGCCGGATCAGCGGCGCTGATTCGCGGCGTCCGGAAAGGACGAGCCAAAGGTGGATTCGGTGAACGCCCAAGCTCGCCGCGTCATCAATCAGTCCCCTCCACACGGTCTTGCCTCGACGGGATTTCTTGCGGAGCCGATGTTGTTTCGGTAACATTACGGGAATCGTATTCGGAAACCGTATGAACGCAAGATGAAAAATTCAGATTCCGTAAATTGGGCTCAGCTCCGCAAGGATCGGGGTCTTACCCTCCAGGAAGCGGCTGCTCAGTCGGGATATGGAGCAGCGACAATTAACGGCCTCGAAAAACATGGGGAAGGGAGCCCGCGCCTGAAAACCCGCCTGGCTATTCTTTATGGCCAAAATCCTGACGCCCTCCTCAATCCGGAGAAGTATAGCAAGCCTCTGCACGATTACCGTGATGCCATGACGGTCGCGGAAACGCCAACCCAACGCGCCGCCGCCCTTGAGAACCTGAGGGACAAAACCTCATGGATGACCGAAGCCACCGAATTGCGCGAACGCGCCGAAAAAGCGGAGAGCAAACTTTCCGCCCTCAAAAAGGCGCTTGCGGAACTGATTAAAAAAGATTGAACTAACCAACGCCATGAACATCCTCGCCCAAGTATCCATTGAAGGTGTCGGCATCACTGTCGCCGCGTCCTTGATTCTCGCGATCGTCATCATCACGATTGGCCGCGCTCGGCAGTTCGCTTCAGGTAGGGGCGCTGATTCCGCCACCAGCTTCTTTGTTGTGATTGCCACCAATGGCGGCATCGTTCTCGCATTCCTAGGCCTGGCCGCGCTCGTCTACTTTGGCTTCTACTACAACACCACCGTTGGAGGCGACTACTTCGGCAGCGGCGGCATTCACAACATCGGCCTGATGAACAACCGGCAGATCGGCATGATTGGTGGCGGCTTCGTCACAGTAGTTGGCGTTATCGCTTTTGGCATTGGCATCCTCGGAGCCATGCAGCGACGCTCCAAATAAAACACGCAGGCCCTGACGCCCGCGCTCATCTCTGGTTAAACGCCTCCACGCTTTAACCCCTCACGGTTCAACGCCGCGCTTTCAGCGCGGCAACTGTCCCATCCGTCCACGTGCGCGGTGAGGCATTCGGCCCTCATGATGAGGCCTCTGCATCCACATGCTGTCGATTCATGCGTTGGCTGGTTAGTGGCGGCGGTCAGGTTTTGTCATGTTCTCCTGGCCGCCGTCCATTCCAGTCCGCGCCGCGTCGCTGGCGCGCATGCGATCATCATCAAACTAACCATCCATATATGCACACCATCATGACCAGATTCGGCATCATCATCGGTAGCCTCGTCGTTACCACCCTCGCTCTCCTCATCATGGGCGGCGTTCCCTCCTGCAAAACACCGGAGCAAACCGCCAAACTCATGCGCCTCATCGACATCGGCCTTCAGGTCGCCGCCAACAAAGGCGTCATCACCCAGGGTGACTCCCTGCTCATCGGCTCCGGTGTCGCCATCCTCACCAGCGCCGACAGCAGCAAGGAAGACAAGATCCTCAAGCTCTCCGAGATCGGCCTCACCGAAGCCGTGAAGGAAGGCGTCATCAATTCGGGTGACAGCATCCTCATCAAAGATGCGATCAATGTCATCGTCACCACGCCGCCGCCTGCTCCCACCGAGATCCCGCAACTTACCGACGGCGGCGGCAAATAATCACCCCACACCCAACGGCTCCGCCGTGCGAGTTCAACACTGGCCTGAACTCCAGTGGCGCACGGCGGAGCCACTCCAAAAAGGAAAACGGCGGCCTGTCCGTTTTGCCTCAGACTCGCCGCCCTCGTCTTCGCCCTGCCGCCCTCAAAGCCATGTGGATCATCGCTCTCATCACCCTTGGCCTCGCCCTCCTGATCCTCTTCGCCAAAGGCCCGCCCGGTCCTCCCGCCCGGTCCTCCCGCCTGGCCGGATGACGACGATCCCTACTTCGACTGATCCCTCATCTTCAATCTTCTCCCGCCATGACTCCCTCCCTTCGCTTCCTCAACGCCGTGACCTTCGTCCTCGATCACGAGACCGTTTTCAAACGCGGCCATCATGGCGACTACGCCCAAGCCATCGCCGAGAACGTCAGTGGCGACCCGGGTGGAGTCACCAAGTTCGGCATCGATCAGCGCTCGCATCCGAATCTCGACATCGTCAATCTCTCCCTCATCGAAGCCCGCGAAA
>JAXMIV010000294.1:0-2908 GCA_034377045.1 Prosthecobacter sp.
GTGACGGCCTTGGTGAAGTAGCAATCGTTCAAGGTGAGGATGTCATTGCCGGCGCCGAGATTCGCCAGCAGACCGCCCGTCACGCCGAACAAAGTTTGCGCCGTCGTGTAATCGACGCCCCCGATGCGCAAGGTCACGTTCGCATCGGGAGTCAGTTGGTAGCTGCCATTAGCCAGCCGGTCAATGGTCACAGATTCATCCCCATCCTGGCCGGCAACCGTGCCCAGCACGAGCGTGCCGGCGCTGTTAACCGAAACGGCGATCAGCCCGGCCGGCGCCAGGCGTGGTTCGAGCGCTTCAAGTGCGGAAGACAAAGACAAGGGGGTTTTCATGGCGGTAAACGGAAGGAACAGAGTTGCGCGCGTACCGGAGGCCCTTCGCATGTCCGCCCAAATCCGAAGCCCCATCCCGGAGCCCCGCATCCCTCCGCGCCCGCGCTGAAAAGAGGACACATGATGATCTGAATCGCACCCGCCCCCCTCCCCGGCCGCAAAGGGATCCGCAATGAACCCCGTCGCTCCATTCGCGTAGCGCCCTGAAGGGGCGCGGGTGCCCAACACCGAATCGCCACTCCTATAGTTAGGCGCAACCCTTTCCAACGAGCGCGGACCTCAGTCCGCAGCTGCCTCCCCTACAACCCATCCGCCTTCCCCGGCACACGCGGATCATGCGCGGGCACGAGCATCTTCCGCGCGGCATCCCACATCACGCATTGGCAGGCGCCAAATCCCTTGGACCGGTCCAGCTTATGTCCCAGCGCCTCGACACGCCCGAGGGTACCCTCGCCAAACGTTTCCTCGATCTTCAGTTCATCCGGCGCCCACTGATGATGAAACCGCGGCTGCTTCAAGGCCTCGTTGGGCTCCATGCCTTGATCGATGATGTTTGAGATTAGAAGGACCGCTTGCGTGATGATCGTTGGGCCGCCAGCGGCGCCGACAGAGAGAATCGGCTGGCCGTCTTTCAAGAGAATCGTCGGACTCATGCTCGACAACGGCCGCTTCCCGGGCGCGATGCTGTTGGCTTCCGCGCCGATGAGCTTGAAAGCATTGGGAACGCCGGGTTGCACGGAAAAGTCATCCATCTGATCATTGAGCAAAACGCCCGTGCCGGGAATCACCACCTTGCTGCCAAAGGCGGTATTGATTGTCTGATTCAGCGCTACCCAGTTGCCCTCCGCATCCGCCGTGGAGAGATGCGTGGTATGTTTGCCGAAGATATCGCCTTCCCATCGTTCCGGCGTCCCGTGCGCAGGCACGGGCGTCGTATGATCGAGATCAATCTTCTTCGCCAGTTCGGCGGCATAGGCGGGGTCAACCAACCCGCGCGGAATCTTGGCGAAGTCAGGATCGCCTAACCAGAAGGCGCGATCCGCGAAGGCCAGCTTCATCGCCTCCATGATGACATGAATGCGGCTGCTCGCCCGGAAATGGCGGATCGGAAAATGCTCCAGGATGTTCAAGATCTGCGCCACATGCACGCCGCCGGAACTCGGTGGCGGCATGCACACCAGATCATACCCCCGGTAATGGGACTGAATGGGCTCACGCTCGATCGCCCGGTAGTTGCCATAGTCCGCCGCCGTGGCGATGCCGCCATTCTCCTTCATCCATGCGCCCGCCTTCTCCGCGAATTCACCGTCGTAAAACCATTCGAGTCCGTGCTCCGCAATCGCGCGATAGGTTCGCGCCAGATCCTTTTGCACCAGCAGATCCCCCTTCTTCAGCGGCGTGCCGTCCGCCTTCAGGAAGATTGCCGCCGTCGCCGGGAACAATTTCAACTTCACCGCCGTCGCCGCCAGTTTGCGCTCGTACACCTCGTCGATCACAAAACCTTTCTCCGCGATCTCCGCGGCCGGCAAAAGCAGGTCCGCCAGTTTCAGCTTGCCGTGTTTTTTCAGCGCCAGATCATAGGCACGCAAGGCGCCCGGAATGCCGGACGCCAGCGGCCCGGTCTTGCTCGCTTCATTGTCGAGCTTGCCGCCGATCACGTACATATCTCGGCTCGCCTTGCTCGGCGCCATCTCCCGGCCATCGATCGCCGTTAGCGTCCCATTCGCCGCGCGAATCACCAAAAAGCAACCGCCGCCGATGCCCGAATTGTGCCCGTCCACCACCCCCAGCGTCAGTCCCGCCGCCACCGCCGCATCCACCGCATTCCCCCCTTTCCGATAAGCCGCCGTCGCCGCATCCGTCGCCAACGGATTCACCGTCGCCACCGCAAACTTTTGGAAGCCCGGCTCTGCTGCGTGGGCTAAGCCTGCGACCATTGCGACCAGGATCAATGACCCGAAGATGCAGAATGAAGTGGGGATTTTCATGCGGAATGAATGTGCAGCCTAACAAGTCAGGGCCGGGGCGTCCATCAGCGTTCGCGGGACTGAAGAAGCGAATGCGCGGGAAGTGGGTTCAGGGTGGTTTGCCCGTCCTTCGCCGCCGTTCTTCGCTGAGGCTACGAAGGCTGAGAAGGCTTCGGAGGGTAAACTGGTGGTTTCCCGTCCTTCGCTCTTCCATCCTTCGCTAAAGCTGCGGAGAACGAGGAAGCTACGGAGGGCTCGCTGCGCTCGGGGGCTAAGGGCCGTTGTGGAGGCCAAGGACCAGCTCTTGGAGGTAGGTGAGTTTTTTGGGTGGTTGGTGATCTGCTTTGGACGGATCGGACGGATAGGAGCCGCCCGGGGATTGTTGGCAGTTGTCGGCAGTTGTTTGCAGTGGCTGAGCGGTGGTTTGCCCGTCCTTCGCTCCTCCATCCTTCGCTAAAGCTACGGAGAACCAAGGAGCTATGGAGGGCTCGCTGCGCTCGGGTTCGGCTCGGCTCTGGAGAGCCAAGGTACGGTCGGGGGCGAGTGAGCGGGCAGGAGTACCAGTAGTGTTCGGCATCTGAAAGGTGGCGATGGATGTGACAAAACTGT
>JAXMIV010000295.1:0-6886 GCA_034377045.1 Prosthecobacter sp.
AATGCCGATACTTTCAATGTGCTAAGATCATAGGCGCCCTGCCACGTGTAATAGCGAACGGTATTGCCATTGCTCGCCGTCACAAAGGCGTTTCCCTTCGGGCTGAAATCGATGTCGTTGATCAGGTTGTCCCCAGCCTTCTCCTCCAGGAGCTGGGCGCCATGGTTCCAAAATGAGAGAAGACCTTTTTTGTCGACTTCAGAGGAGGTAACGATCCACAGCGAAGCGTTTGCAACGGAGGGGACGAAGCGAACGCGCAGGACCCGGCCCGAATGCGGGAGTGAAAGCGCTTTGTTCTTCTGCCACTCTGTCAATTGAAGGCCCACGCTCGCCACCCGTTTCATCTCGTTGATCGCTTCGAAGGTGCGAAGAAGATCGCCTTTTGGCCTTAAAACATCATCATAGTAGCGGCCATCCGGGCTGAGTTCGAGCCCCTTGAAAGCCAAAGCGGCATCTTCGATCGCTTCAACTGCAGCATACTCCGCAGTCGCCTTCAGAATGGCATCCTCTTTTTGCTGCACCAAGGCGAGATCTGGACGCTCCTGATTCATCAGTTCACCCAGCGCCATCGTGGCGTTGTCAAGCCTCTGCACGACAGCGGGGGTGACGGCATCCAAGGCGTTGTCACTGTATTCCTTGTAAACTCTATCTACGCCAATCTCGGCCACTTCCTGCCGCAGCTTGTCGATCGCCGCAAATAGGCCGGCGTCTTCGGTTCCCTCGGCGGTGGCCTGAAAGCCGCGCACCATGTCGTTCATGTCGTCTCGGGCCTGATCCACAGCGCGATAAGCGTCATTGAGTTCAGCAATTGCGGTCTTGTCCGGTGGCAGTTCGACCGCGGCTTTCTCGATGGCGGCAGTCATTTTGGCGGCCTGCTTTTCCAGCTTTGTCAATGCTTCCTGGCTGTTGCGCAGTACCGGTCTGGAAAGGGGCTCGACGCTCTTGCCAAAGGTCTCCAATGCTTGCTTTCGCCGACCCGACTCAAGCGCTAGTTCACCCGCGAGAGCAGCCTCTTTGTGATATTGTAGTCCAAGAGTCAGGATGCTGGACATCAACAGTATAGCAAAAAGTGCGCCCACTGCCTGCCACCGGGCACTTTCGCGTCGCACCAACCGCGCGCTTTCGCGAATGAAGTTTTCGATTTGCGCAAAGACCACGGCAGCTTCATCTACCAGGTAAAGGCGCGCCCATGCCACCGAAGGCTTCACCTCGGGCTCCAGCGGAGCGGGTGGGATGGCGCCGGGCAATGTCCGCCGGCGCTTTTGCCCAGCGAAGGGTTCTTCCGGTGGAAGTCCCTCCTGCCAGCGTTGCACTCTCGAAAGCTCGAGTCTTCGGAGATGATCCTGATCCTTTTGCAGATACGCGCCGGAGCTTTGCTTTAGCCGCAGGAGTTCATTGACCGCAGCCGCTTCATGGCGCGCCCATTCCAGCAGTCGCGGCCAGTTGTGGATCAGGCTCTCATGGGAAATGTCAATCAAGTCGTCAGGCTTCAATGCCTCACTCTCCGGGGGCATGAGGAAACTCCGCTGTTGGGTGCGGAAAGCATCAATCACCGGGCACATCTCCTCTACCGGCACCTGGGCGATTTCAGCGATGGTTTTTAGCGCCAGCGGGCGCCGGATGTAGCGGCCGTTTTCCGCGCGTTCGGTGATGCAGCGAAACAGCACCGCCGCCAGCCTTTGTCGCCGAACATTAAGTGTCGCAAAGGCTTTCCCGGCATGTTCATTGATGGCCCCCGCCATGCCTCCCACAGTGCGGTAGTCCTCCAGCGCCACGTCCCCTTCGCCTCCTGTGCGCTGCCACCAAACGTCCCAGGTGCGTTGCAGGGCGTGCTGGAGAACGGGCAATTGGTCAGGCTTATCCCCCATGTCATCGAGGAGGCGATCGAGGAGCGGACGTCCGATGCGGGTGCCCTCCGTCGTCGCCGGGCGCGCGATCGCCGCCTCCCGCTGCCGCAGGCTCATGCGCGGCACGAGGTATTGCGCCCGATTGATCAACTCCGGCAGGCCGGGGAAAACCGCGCAGTCCCCGAGGAAATCAGAGCGCATGGCGAGCATGACGTAGAGCGGCAGGGGCGGCATCGAATCGCCGGCACTGCCAGATCGGCTCTGATTTACGGCCTCGATGAGAAGCTGTACAAAATGGGCCGCCTCCTCCGGTGAGCCGGTGCGTGAAAAGCGGAAGAGTTCTTCGAACTGATCCACCACGATCAGCATGGCAAAAGCTTGGGGGTCCTCACCGGCGCTGCGACCGCGGACGAGGTTGGCCAGGCCTCCGGAGCTATGCCGCAACACACTTTCCGCCAGGGATGCCGTTTCCTCCCCCTGATCCATGACCCCGCCGCCGGCAGCGAGCGCACAAGCCAGCGAGCGCAGCGGCTGATCCCTGGGGCGCATGGTCACGATTCGCCATTCGCGCTGGCCGCCGGCCAGCAGGCCGCCATGCAACCCGGGGAAGACGCCGGCATTTAAGAGGGAGGATTTCCCGCACCCTGAAACCCCCACGACCGCCACGAAACGCTGCTCCTTGAGGAGGGTCAAGATGGCGTCTGCCTGACCGTCGCGGCCAAAAAACAGATGCGACTCGTTCGAATGGAAGGGACGCAGCCCTGGGTAGGGGTTCGTCATCATGGCAGTTGGACTAACCACGTATTCAGAATCTCGGGATCATTCAGCGCCTGCGGACCAGCCAAAAGCGCGCAGCCTTGCAGTTTCTCCGCAATCTTGGGTTTAAAGTCACGGCCATCGTCCAAAAGCAACACTCCCAGCTTGCGTTGCGCGTGGCCAGGATTGCCTTTCAGGGTGGCCAGTTTCACGTCCAGCCACCCCTCACTGCTGGCTCCGCAGAAGATGAATACCTCCGCGGCATGGGTCAGAAGGTCACGTTCCATTTCCCGCAGTTCGGCAGGGGCGCCATTGAAGTCCGGCGTTCTCACCGGCACCTCCCGGCCGTGCTGCAGCGCCGCCTGCAACTGCGCCAGGGCGGGGTCACCCAAGTCGCAGAGATCATGGATCAATGCGCACGGCGCGGCCGCCAGCACCGGAGCGGCCGCTGCAAGTTGCCGAGCCCGCAGCGTCTTCAGCCACTGCAGGGTATCGGATTTGAAATTGCCGAATTCTGAACGCCGCACCTCCAGTCCGGGGTTCGTGGTGGTCCCCGCCGCAAGCGCGCGGGCAAAGGAGCGCACCGGCAGCTCCGGCCGGGGTGGCACCCACACCAACAGTGGGCGGGTCAGGGAATCGCAGATAGCCAGCGCCGTTTCAAACTCAGTTTCATGCCGGTCCGTGCCTCCGGCGAGGGGCGACTCCTCGGCCCCGATGGGGAAGATCACAGCATCGCAACGCTCCATCTGGGCATGCACCGCCTGCGCGAAGCCAGTGGCAGGCAGGCAGGCGTCTGGCAGCACCGCGTAACCGCGGTCTTTTAACTCGGCGAGCAGGCCACCATAGCGCAACTGCAGGTCCGCCGAAGGGGCGGCCAGATAGACGGTTCCAATCGTTGCCGTCTGGCCCGTCGGAGACAGTTCCTTGGCCAGATCACTCGCCAGATCGGTGACCAGCCGGTCAAAGTGGACCTTGTAGTCGTTGAGCGGGTTCGGCTCAAACGGCACATGGTCCATCTCGGCATTCGAACGGCGCACGAAGAACTCGTAATGTTTTGCATCGGCGATCTCCGCGGTCATCAGGCCGTTGTTCACCGGTGTGCGAAACAAATGGAAAATGCGGCGCTTCCACTCCCCTGGGGCCGACTCCGCGCGCACGCGCGCGCGAAAACGATCGAACTCGTCCGGGCACCAGTCGGAGCGCAAGTAGCCTTCCGACAACACAGCCACCAGCAACCGAGACCCATCCAGCGCCGAGTACACATCCGTTGAGAGCTGGAAATTTCCCCGCATATCCGTCGCATCACGCCAGACGCTGGTTTTCCGTCCGCGATACATCGTCACCAGAGCCGCCAGCCGCTGTTCCAGGAACGCCACCCAACCCAGTTCCTGCCTGGTGTCCTTATCCACCTGCTCAGTGCGGGTGTTGTCTAACCAGCTATAGCTTAGGAAGACATCGGGTGAACCAGGCATGATTGTGAATCTTTGGTTAGGCACTAGCGGGCGGGTTTGGGTTCCAGCAAGTTCTCTCCCAACGCCCCCAGCCATTGTTCAACCTGCATCCGGTCATCGTCCGGCAAATTTCCAATCAACGCTTTCATGAAAAGCTTGTCACCCACATGTTCGCCCAGGCTGCGGTAGGCTTCGAATTGCGCTTCGGAGAAAAACTGATCCGCCGTCGAGTGATGTGGAAACACCGGCTCATCCAGCCGGTAGCGGCGCAGGAACTCGCCTTCATTGCCGGTCAGGGACAGTTTGAGATAGAGCAGGTAACCGATGCCCTGGCTCGCCGCGGCGGGACCGCTGGCAGATGCTGCCGCCGCCCTGGCCGGGTAGTGGATGCGGCAGAAGCGGAAATGGGAACGGCTGTAACCTTTCTCATTCAAACGCAGGTCATCGAGGTTGATGTCGATTTTGATTCCGAGATCGATGTAAGCCAGCCGCTGCAAGGTGGTAAGGGCCGCAAAGGTCATGCTTCCATCCTGCTCACCGTCCACCGCTACGATGAACTTGCAGCGGCGGCGCAAGAGCTCATAGACGCCGAGGTTTTCCAGATGACCGCCGTCTGAGACGTTAAGCCAGGGTCTTTTTTCGTTCATGTTGCCAAGCATTTCCTGCAACAGAAAAGACAGGCCAGGCGCACCACCATGCCACCTGCCCCGTTTGCCCGCAACGCGCACCCAATAGCCTAGGCGCACATTCAGCAACGCCAGCCAAAAGCTCAACTTTTTGATCGTTCCCAGCCCCATCTGGGGAGCTGCCGCAGCGGCCGAGATCGCCATCGCGGTTCCCAGGTCCAGATGTTGGTCCACAGCCTCCCACTCCACTGTCTTGCAATAACCCGTCAGTGGGCTGCCGCAGTAGCGCCGGCTGAAAAGAAAGAAGTCAGTCAAGCGGCCCTGCATTCCGGAATTCTTGGAGCCGGGAACATTGAGCGCGCCATTGATGAGATGATAGGGCGCGCGCGCGCTGGTCATGCCGGACAATTGCACGCGTACGTTTTTGTCAAACGGCCTGCCTTCTGCCGGAGCTGCTGCGGGTTGAATCAAATAAGCTTCCGCCAGTTTGTTCCGGTAATGCCGGTGGGGGGACGTGAGGTTGATGTTGAGCAAGAAATAATACACCACCCCCAGCGCGAGGGCCAGGGCCAGGGCAAACTCCCAGGACTTAAACTCATGTCCGGCCACAGACACCTTGTCTCCGTGTGCCAGCCATTCATAGAGCAGCAGACACACACCGAAAAAGAACAACGGCGCGGCGATCGAGGAGAGCAACACCAGGACCACCTTGATGACATGAAATACCTTCCCCGGAATGTTGGAAAGGGTTGAAGCGATGACCGGTATGCTGCCGCAGACGACGAGGATCGTGGCTTTGAAAGACCAGTGCCAGTTCCCCAAAGCGAGGAGCGAACTCGGCCACTGGTGACTGTAGTCCAACAAGCGCCAGATCAGCAGGGCCAACACGCTCCCAACCAGAGTCGCCGTTACCTTATCCACGGTTGACGACATGAGGCGAAACCGCATGAGCAACAGAGCCACCACGGCCCAAACGCCCAGCGCTGCCGCGAAAAATGTCGTGACCGGCTGCCACTGCCCGTCCAGCCACGACCAGTGCCGCAGGCCATACTCCAGCAACCCCAGCGCGATCGCGATGAACACAATCGCCAGGCCATTAATAGCCATGCCGAAGAGTTGAGCACACATCATGGTCAACTGCCCCAAGAGTGAACCGGTGGCCAGATACTTGCTGTGATGCCGCAGATGTCTCAGGGCCTCCGCCTCGCCGGTCCGCCGGCGAAAAGGTAGGTCATCAGGACGCAGACCGATCTCGTCGGCCGCTGGGGCCGCTGGGGGCTTGGTATTCAGATAAGTGGTGAGGAATGACCCAAGATAACCGCCTCCGGAAACGGTCGAAAGATAGTCAAACTGTGGCATCAAGCCCCGGCGCGCCAACGCCACGAGCACTCCCAGCGAGAACGTGGCCGAACGAATGCCGCCACCCGAAAGTGCCAACGCAACGGCATGCTTTTTGTTAAACGGATCCAAGGGGGGGACTGTGTAATGCCGGCGCCGCTGCTGAATGTCGGTTTTCTCAGCGTTATTGATCGCCTCAATCGTGTCGTCGTTGTTGCCACCGCAGCCCGCTGGAATGCCCCAGGGCAGTTCGGCGCTCATTTCATTCTCGATGGCAGCGACCCTGTCGAGGGTCACGCCGCCCGGACGCGGCGGCGGTTTCTGGTCCAGGCGCAGATGCAGGAGCAAGTCGGCGAACGTTTGCAAGAGAGTCTGCAACGACGCAAGTTCCTCCCGGAAGGAATCGGTGGTGTCCAGCGCATCCAGCCCGCCCTTTTCGCTCACTGGGTGCCACTTCGCCGTAAATGGCCGAACATACGTATTCAGAACATGCCAGACCACGGATTCGAAATGAAAGGCTTCCGGATATTCGTCGCATAAAGCCCGGCTCTTGGGGAAGACTTGATAGACACTGTTCAACGCGGCTTTCTCCGTCCCATCGAGGTAATCGAGGCGCTGAGTCGTGATTCGAGATGCCATCTCCATCGACAACCTCGCCGCCGCCGTACGGTCTTCATTGATGGGGGACCACTCCAAATCCCCCCAGCGATTCATGAAGGTCTCATCAAAAAGTACGGAAGAGTAGGGCAGAAGGAATTCGCGCCACTTTTTCATAAGGATTGAGCCCATGGATTAGGGCAATGCCTGGTATTGTAAAGAACGAACTCTACCCCGTGCGGAATATTCGACCCCGGTCGTCCTCTGGGGG
>JAXMIV010000296.1:0-3581 GCA_034377045.1 Prosthecobacter sp.
GAGGAACAGGTCAACCTTGCCCTTCGAAGAGCACCGTAACCATTGAGGAATCGGGCATGGTCTTCGGGCCTTATAACGAAGGCGAGTGTTTTCGGATCGAAGCGAGCGAGGCCTACAGGGCCATCCAGACCGGAGTGATGATGGCGGAGTTCCTCCTCATCCGAAATTCCAGTGACAGACGGGCGGTGTGGATAATTGAAGCCAAATCCCGCTCCCCGCACGCGGGTGCGAAGCAGCGGTTTGATGAGTTTATTGGCGAGCTTCGGGAAAAACTGGTCAACGCCCTACATCTTGGGCTGGCATCTTGCCTTGGAAGGCATCGTGCCGCGGAGCACCAATTGCCGCAGGCATTTCGTGACCTTGATCTAAAAGTGGTGGCGTTTCGTTTGATCGTGGTGATTAAGGGCCACGAAGATGACTGGTTACCACCGCTTGATGATGCTCTCAACGCCGCCCTTAATGCCACGATAAAAACCTGGGCGCTCGGCGCGAATTCGGTAGTTGTCATTAATGACCGGCTGGCTCGAGCACGTGGCCTGATTTCAAACAGTTGATCTGGTTCTCACAAATCTTGACACCTTCTAGCTGCCAATCATCATGTGAAACTGAGGCGTTCCCCACTTCCTCATTCCGCGTCTCCAAGAACCTGCGAAGGCCTTAGCGGATGTGTTCAAGCTTTCCACTGGCGGAGCGGAAATCTGAAGGCACGCTCGGCGGGCCCTCGCTAAGAGCTACGGAGGAAAAGGCAGGTGGCGAGGATGGATGGGGCACCTCGTCATTGGAATGATGCGCCACAGACTACAGCTGGATCACCCAGCAACGCCCCGCCGCCAATTCAGCCAGATGCGCTGGTAGGTGTAGGCGATGGCGAGGATGCCGAGACCGAGGAGGATGGCGCGGCCGTCGGGAATCGCCAAGTTGGGATGGATGGTGCTGGTGAGGACCGCCGTGTCGGCGCCATCGCTCGGCCGGGCCGCGGCATGGGCGACCATGACGGCAAGAGTCAAGACAACGGACCAATAAATCACCCAGCGCATATTCGCCTGAGATTTTACCAGAACGCCGCCCAAACAGCAAGACAAAGGTAGTTAAGGAAGCCTTACTAATCCGTCCGAAAACCCATCCAGAGGCTCCGCGCTAATTGCGCCGCGCGTGCTTGACCCATGCGGCTCGGCTCCCTACGTTCCAGCCTCCCTCATTTGCCAATGCCCGACGTCGAAACCTCCCCTCAACTTGAACGGCTTGTCCTGGCTTTGGTGCGGGAGGAAATCTTGCAGGTGCCGCCGGATTTTGGGGTCGCGTCGGACCTGTTTGATGCCGGACTGGACTCGATGGCGATCATGCAATTGCTGCTGCTTTTGGAGGAGCGGTTCGGGGTGGCCATTCCGGCGGGCAGTGTCTCGCGCCCGAATTTCAAGGATGCGCAGTCGATCTCCGCCCTGCTGCAACATCAGGGCTACCGGACCAATGGGTCCGCGGTGCATGCCGCTGAGGAGCCCGCGCCTGTGGCCGCACCGCCGCCGGTCGCCCCCCCGGCCAGCGTCCACGGCCTGAACGGATCTGCGCCAGCCGCCGCCCCGGCGCTGAGCCGCCTGGCCTTGCGGGACTGCGATTTCTTTACCCACGCTTTCGATCAAATGCTGCGCTCGGCGGGCCAGGGCGGGCATGTGGCGCATTCATTTGTCGAACTGGACCGGGCGCCCGATGTGGCGGCGCTGCAGAAACTCATCGGCGATCTGGGGAATCGCTTCCCCTTCCCGCTGCTCACGGCGCAGTTGCGCAAGCCCTCGTTCTTTTCGCTGCCGGCCTGGTTTCCGGCGGCCAATCCCCGGCCGCTGCAACTGCATCTCTGGTCCGCGGCGGGCTCCGCCGGCCTGCTGAAGCCGCATGGCAGCCAGGCCTTTGACGATCTGCAAACCAAGCTCGATGACATCGTCAACGCGCATCTGCCGCAGGATGACGATGGCTGGGTCAATGCGCGGTTCGATCTGGTGGAAAAGGGCGACGGCGCCTTTGTTTTCGTCTTTTCCTGGAGCCACCTGATCATTGACGGGGTCGGCGCCGAACAGTTCCTGGTGGAGATGAACCGCCTGCTGGGCGCGAAGCATGAGCCGGTGCCGGCGTTTGATTTTTCCGATGCGAAGGATACCCGCGGTTGGGTGGAACGCTGGCGGACGGCGAAGGTGATGCCGAACATCTTTGCGGACCTGATGAAGACGCCTTTCCAGGCGCTGGGTTCGCACGCGCTGACGAAAAGCCGGAACCGCTTCCAGGTGATCACCCTGACGCAAGAGCAGACCGCCGAGGCGGCACGCCGCAGCGCGGCGATCTCCGGGCCGCTGATCAACATGCCCTTTCACCTCGCGTGCGCGATGCGGGCACACGATCGGATCTTGCGGCACCGTGGCAAAGCCGCGGAGTCCCTGATGTGCTGTGTGCCGATTCAGGTCAGAAAAAAGGGCGCACGCGGGCCGCTGTTTCAAAATCACCTGACCATGTTCTTCTGCGCCCTGTCGGCAGCCGAACTCACCACTCTCGACAGCGCGGCGCAGGCCTTGCAGGAGCAGCATACGCGGTTCATCAAGGAGAAGCTGGGCGATGCCTTCCGTGATCTGATGTGGCTGATGCGCCCCATGCCGCCCGGCCTGCACATGAAGTTCATCAACTGGCAGATGAAGGGCATGTTCAGCTCCTTTTACCATTCGAACACCGGAGTTTTCGCACCGGAGCTGACCGAATTTGCCGGGGCGACCATCACCAATGCCTACCATGTGCCGGGTTTTTCGAATCCGCCGGGCACCGGGGTCTTTGCCAATGAGAAGAATGGCCGCCTGGTCCTGACCCTGTGCTGGCGCGATGGCGCGATGTCCGCGGAAGAGCGTCAGATTTTCATCGACCACTTGATGGAAGACATGGGTGTGACGCGCGGCTAGCACCAAAAGCGCACCTGCGTCAAAGTGCGTGCACGCAGGTCTTGCGTTGAATGACGAGTTGTTTACAATCCTGCCATGAAGATCAACAAGAAGCCGCTGCGTGTGGGTATTGTTGGCGCCGGTCCCGCGGGGGCGACACTTGCCTGTCTCCTGGCCCGTGGCGGTGTTGACGCCGTTTTCTTCGATGATGGCCGCCGTCCCGACATGGTCGTGGGCGAGTCCCTCATTCCACTCCTGGTCAACGTCTTCCGCCGGCTCGGCATTGAGGACAAGGTCGCCGCCCTGGGCACCTACAAGCCCGGTGTGACCTGGGTCTTTGACGAGAAGGATGCGCTGGAACTTTCCTTTGTGGCGATGCGCGGCGTGCTGCCCACCTACGCCTACAACGTGCCGCGCCGGCCGTTTGATGATTTGATCCACCAGACCGCGCTGGAGGCTGGCGCACGCTTCATCCCCTGCACCGTGAAACTGGAAGTACAGACGACCGAGACCGGCGAAACTGTGCCGCGCCTCGGACCGGAAACGCTGGCTCTCGTGCCTGATTGGAAGGGTCAGCAGCCGGACCTGCTGGTGGATGCCAGCGGCCGCCGCCGCCTGTTTGCGAAATTGCTTTCGCTCAAGGCCGCGATCGGCAAACGGAAAGATGTC
>JAXMIV010000297.1:0-2554 GCA_034377045.1 Prosthecobacter sp.
CGCTAAGCAACTACGCCAGACGCCTGAGCGAAAACGGGCGCAGCGAGGAAGCGCTGGGGTCAGCCAAGCAGGCGCTGGACATTCGCGAGCATCTTGCCAAGGCCAAGCCCGAGCGCTTTGAGCCCGACTGGGCCACTTCGCTTAACAACTACGCCAACCGCCTGAGCGAAAACGGGCGCAGCGAGGAGGCGCTGACGGCACTCTCGTCTGCGAGTCAGATTTACGGACGATGGGCGGAGAGATTGCCCCTGAAATTTGGAGCGGACTACCGGATCTCTGTCCTTTATCAATGTTTCTTAATTTGGTTGTGCGGCAAAGACGAGTGGAAACAATTGTTGGCAGCCCGTCCCGATCCTCTCGCAATTCAATATTCGACTCGTGAGTCGGCCAAAGTTGCGTTTTTAGATGATTTCGTTCATGCGTGCTTGGCCAACACAGGGACACCAGCGCAGTTGAAATATGCGGACGACGCCCAGCGCAAATGGCATCAACTGGATGCCGGCATGCAGTACGGCTTCGAGGACTCGTTCTTCATCGTTGCAGCCCTTGTTGATAAGGCCTCACCGGAACTCTCTGAGGTCTCGCCGCGACCCGCCTGGCGGGCAAGATATGCGGCGATGGTCAAACGCCGTCACGGACATCTCCCTATATGGCTTCAAACCGCCATGACTCTTTTGCGACTGGAACTGCCCCCAGTCTGATTCACGATGCAGGGTCCAGTGTTGATAAAGTGTCCATCCCTCTAGATAGACATTGGCTCTGTAGTCGTGTTGAACAAGTCTCATTCCACACACTGTTCAAAAGATCTGAAATGCGTTGACTTTACCCTCCCTTCGTGCTATATTGCTTTTGTTAGACTTTCAGCTACAAAGCCACCGAGCCTGCTTGATTTTGGGCAGACAACTCGGCGGTGATTCATCCCAACCGCCCATGATCCCCATGGAGAACGGCCGCGGGTGATCCAAGCCTGAACAATCGAAGAAGATCCCTATTCGTGGCATCCGTGCCATTCGTGGTTAGTCAGATCCCTCTTCCCGCCTTCTTGAAAACCCTTCGAAGCTCCCAGAGCGAAGAACGGGCTGCTTTCCCCCATGAAATCCGATGCTCCAACCATCCGTGCTTATCCGCGCCATCCGTGGTTCTTCAAATTTCCCGCCCCTCAAAAATGGGGATCTTTATCCCCATGGGGATCATTTGGGGACAGCAAATCCCCAGTTCAAACCATTCATAATCAATCCTTTGCGCCGAAAATGGGGACTGGGGATCAAAACAAAAAACGCGCTCAAATCCCCATCCTTTCCCGGTCACGGTCCCTTCAATCCTCCATCTTCTATTTTCTATCCGTCGTCCCCGCTCCCCATCCCCACCGGCCTCAAACAGGATACTCCCACGGCCCGCGATACGCGCGGCTGAGCAGTTTGCTGGCGTCGGCGTCGCCGATGATTTGTTCCTTGTCCGCGTCCCACTGGATGCTGCGGCCGGCTTTCCAGGAAAGCATGCCCAGCATCGGCAGGCAGGAGGAGCGATGCGCGGCCTCGATATCGGCGACGGGTTGGCGCTTCTTATCGATCGCCTCGATCATGTCCGCCCACAGCAGGGCGATGTTGTGCCCGTCCGGTTCCTGGAGCTGATGATCGCCGTGAACCAGCGCCGCCTTCGCATTCGTGGGGTAGAAGGTCCAGCCGTCGCGCCAGCCGATGTGCAGCACGCCGTTCTCACCATAAAAGTAGGCGCCGATCTTGTGCTTCTCGTTGTTGTTCTCGGCGAACTTGCGGTGCTCCCAGACGGCGGTGAACTGCTCAAATTCAAACGTCGCCACCTGATGATCGGGCGCATCGGTCGTCTGCTCCTTCTCATTGAGAACCGCCGGTCCAAAGATGGGCCGCCCGCCGGCGCAGAAGACGCGTTTCGGTCCCTTTTCGCCGCTCCACCACAGCACCTGATCCAGCCAATGCACGCCCCAGTCGCCCATGGTGCCATTGGCGTAGTCGAGAAAGTGGCGCCAGCCGCCGGGATGCAGCTTCGTGTTGAATGGCCGCAGCGGCGCGGGTCCACACCACATCTCCCAATCCATGCTCGCGGGAACCTTGCTGTTAGGCTTCGGCGCTTCGGGTCCGCCCTTGCTGTCCGCGAACAGACGCACCATGCCGACCTTGCCCACCTTGCCGCTGCGCAAAAAGTTCATCGCCTCCACATGGTGCGGGCCAATGCGCCGATGCAGTCCCACCTGCACCACCGTTCCCGCTTCCTTGGCCGCTCGCACCATGGCCCGGCTTTCGTTGATCGTGTGCCCCGTGGGTTTTTCGACAAACACATGCGCGCCCGCCTTCACGGCAGCGATGGCAATCAGCGCATGCCAATGATCCGGCGTGGCGATGATGACGATCTCCGGCTTTTCCTTCGCCAGCAAATCGCGAAAATCCTTGTAGCCCTTCGCGATATCGCCGCTTTCCGATTCCACGTCCGCGATAGAATTCTCCAGCACGATTTCATCCACATCGCACAGCGCCACCACCTTCGTCCGGCCCGAGGCCATCGCCTCACGCAAGATGTT
>JAXMIV010000298.1:0-3358 GCA_034377045.1 Prosthecobacter sp.
TCAGCTTGCTGATCGGATACGGGGCGATGCGGACCTGGTTTTTCGAATTGCCACTGAGCAGCCAGACATTGGCGGCATCCATCGCGTGAAGAAAGCCGATGTGGCCGGTGCCGGCCTGATCGACCGTGAGGGGTTTCAGGATGCAGATCGAGCCATAAGTCGGCACGACGGAACGGCCCCAAGGGTGCCAGTCGGCGACGCGGGCGCTGTTCGCGCCGTTGAAGCCGGCGGATTTGACACACCAGTTCACAAAGGCCGCGCACCAGGCGGTTTCGTCGTGAAGGAGGTTGCCGGTGATGCCGCAGGTGCGCAGGTATTCGAGGATGCGCGGATTGTCGCCGGGGTTCCATTCCTGCACACCCTGCTCCATGATGGCGATTTGCATCCAGGGCGGCGGCGCATTGAAATCCGCCGGCGCAGCGGTGGGGGCAGGGGCGGTGTCGCCGGCACCGGCGACGTTGACGACCTGTCCGGGAAACACCACCTTGCAAGTGCCGGTGCCGAACTCGCAGATGTCGGGATTCATGAGTTGAAAGTCGGCGAGGCTCATGCCGAACTTCCTTGCGATCTTGGTGGGATTGTCGCCTGGTAAGATCGTATATTGAGCCATGGCGCCGAGACTAGCGACCGTGCCGCAAATGCCAATCTAAAACCGAAAACACCTCCATGAACCTGATGATCCACGGCGTGCAGCTTGATTGTGTCTGGGAAGACAAGGAGGCAAATTTTGCCAAGGTCCGCGCTTTGCTGGCCGCCGCGCCACCGCCGGCCGGTACCCTGATCGTCCTGCCGGAAATGTTTGCCACGGGGTTTAGCTGTGCTTTGACCCGCACGATCGAACCGGTTGGCGGGCCGACGGAAATCTTCCTGCGCGAATTGGCGCAATCTTATCAGAGCTGCGTTGTCGGTGGAGTCGTCACTCCCGGAAGTGATGGCAAAGGTCGGAATCAAGCGCTCGCGATCGGTCCAGATGGCAGCCCGCTGGCGCGCTACACGAAGATCCAGCCGTTCAGCCTTGGCGGTGAAGCCGACGTGCATGAGAGTGGCGCGGCGCCGCTGATCTTTGAATGGGCAGGCCTGAAAATCGCGCCGCTCATCTGCTATGACCTGCGCTTTCCGGAGATCGCTCGTGAGGCGGTGCGGGCGGGCGCGGAGGTGCTGATCTACATCGCCGCCTGGCCGATCAAGCGGCAGCAGCATTGGATCACCCTGCTGCAGGCGCGCGCCATTGAGAACCTGGCTTACGTCATTGGCATGAATCGTTGCGGTACTGAACCCCAGTTCACCTATTCAGGCCGATCGCTGGTGGTCGATCCGCACGGCGTGATCATTGCCGATGCCGGGGAGCAGGAGCGGGTCTTGCGGGCGGAGATCGATCTGCAATTGATGAGGGACTGGCGCGCGCAATTCCCGGCGCTGGCGGACGCGGGAATCAGTGCTTTGCCAAATCAGAAAACTCAGTCACTCTGAGCTTCATCCCGACACTTTATGGATCTCAAGGCCGTCAATCGCGAAATCCTGCTCTCCTTTTGGAAGGTGCATATCCTCCATCACGCAACCGAGGGAGACGTGATCGGCCAGTGGATGATCAAGGAACTGAATCACCATGGTTACGATGTCAGCCCCGGCACCCTTTACCCGATTCTGAAGCGCATGGAAAAAAATGGCTGGCTGGTCTCGACAGTGGATCCGACTCGCGGTCCCAAGGCGCCGCGTGCCTACCGCATCACCAAGGAGGGCCGCAAGGTGCTCAAGGTGGTTCGCCAGCAGCTTCGGGAACTGGGCGTGGAAGTGGCCAAGGACTGATTTTCCGCCGCAAACAGGACTGTCATATTACGATTGACGTAATAGATGGGTTCTGTTAGCCGTGTTCCTGCCATGACCATACTGCACCGGCTCCAACACACCGCTGCCCCCCCGGCAGTCTTCCTGGTTCGTTTGATGGTGGGAGGTGTCTTCCTTTCGGAGGGAATTCAGAAGTTTCTTTTTCCAGCCGAGATCGGGGCTGGAAGGTTCGCGAAGATTGGCCTGCCCTCGCCGGAGTTGCTCGCCCCCGTCGTGGGCGGGTTTGAGATTTTCTGCGGGGCGCTGGTGCTTGCAGGACTCCTGACACGGCTGGCCGTGATTCCATTGTTGGTCATCATGATGGTGGCCATCTGGACCACCAAGCTTCCGATCCTGACGGAGCAGGGTTTCTGGAAGATGGCACACGAGGGCCGCACCGATTTTTCGATGGTCATGGGATCCTCGTTCCTGCTTTGGACGGGAGCAGGTTCGTTGTCGTTGGATGCCTGGATGGCGAAGCGGCGCGCCAAAAGGAAGGCTGCGCAAACCCTTTGATGCATGGAGACACTCATCATCGCACTGGCGGCCTTTCTGGCATCGGGGCTGACGTTGTTCACCGGCTTCGGGCTGGGGACGCTGCTGATGCCGGTGATCGCCCTGTTTTTTCCGGTGGAGATGGCCATCGGCATCAGTGCCCTGGTGCATCTGGCGAACAACCTTTTTAAGCTGGGGCTGCTGGGCCGGATGGCGGATCTGCGCGTGGTGCTGCGTTTTGGCCTGCCTGCGATTTTGGCGGCCGTTGCCGGAGCCTGGTTGCTGGGCTGGCTGGCGCAGATGACGCCGCTGGCGGAATACACGCTGGCGGGCCGGGAGTTTGCGGTGATGCCGGTGAAGGTGATCATCGGTCTGCTCATCCTGGTTTTTGTCGTGCTGGAGTTGATTCCCGCGTTCGAGTCGCTGGCGCTGGATGCGCGGTATCTGCCACTGGGCGGATGCATCTCCGGCTTCTTTGGCGGATTGTCTGGCAACCAGGGAGCCTTCCGCAGCATGTTTCTGCTGAAGGTGGGGCTGTCGAAGGAGTCCTTCATTGCCACCGGTGTGGTGCTGGCGGCGCTGGTGGATCTGGCCCGGGTGCCGGTTTATGCCTATGACTTCATGGTGGCGGGGCGTGAGGTGAACTGGATTCCCGTGGGCATGGCCTGCCTTGCTGCTTTCAGCGGCGCTTTCCTGGGCGCCCGGCTGATCAAGAAGGTGGAGCTTGGGACATTGAAAAAGATCGTCAGCGCCCTGCTGATCCTTGTGGCCCTGGGGCTTGTTTCCGGGGCTTTGTGAGATGTTTCCTAAACCCATGAAATCTCCCTCCGTTTCTGCTTTTTTGGAAAGAAAGCTTGAACGTTTCTGTTTTGCGATGCCCGTAATCGCCTTTCGTTATCCCGACCCGCGTTTGTAGTTTGTTCTTGGCATTTCTCCCGCATGAATCTCGCCCGCTTTGCCCTCCGTTATCCCTGGACCGTCATCGTCGCCGTGGTGGCGGTTTGTCTGGGGGCGTGGCTGGGGCTGCAGCGGATGACAC
>JAXMIV010000299.1:0-3420 GCA_034377045.1 Prosthecobacter sp.
CCCATCGGGAGGCGACCATGCAGGTCAAGGTGATGTGGCCGGAGGCGAGCTCGATGATCAGGTCTGGAATGCGTGCCAGTTCCGCCAGCAGATCTTCCCGGTTCGCGAAGATCTCACCCAAAAACTCACCGGCGGGGCCTGCCCAATCCGGCTTCACATACGCGGCGGAACAAAAGGCGGAGAAAGCCTGCGCCACCTGCTGATTTTCGTTCAGAGCCCGAAGCAGCGACTTGCCCAGGGCATGCAGAGGCTCGGGCAATGACGGCAAGAGATCAGCCGCAGGCGCAGGGTTCCCTGCGTCAAACATTCCCGGCAGTTGTTGCGTGTGTGTGTCCCCAGCCGCCATGAAAGGCATTATTAAAACCAGAGCCGCCAATAAGCAACGTTCCTGTCACCGAAGTGCGCATTGGCCCGCTTAGTGGAACGAGTGAGCGTGCCGATCAACCGACCTCCAACACGCCGGTGCTGTCGCCCACTCGTTCTGCACGGACACCGAAGCGGTCGAGCATGGACAAATACAAGTTGGTCATCGGCGTTTCGCCGGGAAGGATCACCCGCTTGCCTGGGGTCCAGGTGCCGCCGGCGCGCCCGGCGAGCAGGATCGGCAGGTTGTCGTGATTGTGGTGGTCACCGTCACCGATGCCCGCGCCGAAGACGATCATGCTGTTGTCCAGCAGCGTGCCTTCGCCTTCCTTGATGCCTTTGAGCTTGTCGAGGAAGTAGCCGAACTGGCGCATGTAGAATTTGTCGATCTTGGCGATCTTGTCCAATTTCTGCGGATCACGCTGGTGGTGGGAAAGGTAATGGTGCGCGTCCGGCACGCCGATCTCCGGAAAGCTGCGATTGCTGCCGTCATGCGCGAGCATGAAGGTACTCAGGCGCGTGGTGTCCGTTTGAAACGCCAGGACCAGCAGATCGAACATCACGCGGATGTGTTCTTCGTAGGAATCCGGGATGCCTTCCGGCACCTTCACGTCCGGCATCTTCGCGGTGAATTTTTCCGCGCGTTCGATGCGGGTTTCGATATCGCGCACGGAAGAGAAGTATTCGTCCAGTTTGCGGCGGTCGTTGCTGTTGACCTTGCCCTGGAGAGACTTCGCGTCATCGAGCACGGTGTCGAGGATGCTCTTTTGCAGGCGCTGGCGGCGCGCGCCGTCTTCGCCACGGGGACCAGCGGCGCCATAGCCGAAAAGGCGTTCAAAGACCAGCCGTGGGTCCATTTCGGGGGCCATCGGCATCGTCTCGTTCTTCCAGGCCAGATTGAACTGATAGGCGCAGGAATAGCCGGAATCGCACCGGCCCGCGCTGCGCTGGCCGTCGGTGCTGAGTTCCAGGGAGGGCAGGCGGGTCAGGTTGCCGATCTTTTGCGCGGCAATTTGGTCCACTGACACGCCGAGCTGGATATCCGCCCCAGCGGTCTTCTTCGGCATGCAACCGGTGAGGAAGGTGGACGTGGCCCGGGCGTGGTCGCCGCCGCCGTTGCCATGGGAACGCGCCTTATCCTGGGCCAGGCCGGAGACGACCATGAAATCCTGCCGATGCCGCTCGATCTCCTGCAGGGCGGGGGAAAGCTGATAATTGGTGCCCTCCCCGGTCGGAAACCACTGTTCGACATTCACCCCGTTGGGAATGTACAGCCAAGCGGCGCGCAGCGGCGCCTTGGCCGGCTGGGCAGCGGCTGCGGCAAAAGCGCGCCCACCCAAGGACTCCAGCACGGGCAGCGACATCAGGGTGCCGAGGCCGCGCAAAAGGTGCCTGCGGCTGACAAGGTGGGAGGAGGCGGCCGTTTCGCGAAAGGGGGTCATTGGGGGATATAATAGTATGATACGCGCGGTTCGCAGAAAAATTTCCTTGCTTTATGAGCACGGATTAGGCCCGGTTTCGCCGAAAATAGTTGAAAATCAGGCCCAGCCGCGTCCGATTACTGCTCCCTGCCAAAATCCCCACCGTAATTCACTTCACGCATGAAACTAGTCGCTGCCTTTGCCGCCCTCGCCCTGATCTCGACCGCCTCTGCCATCGCCCAGGATGCGAGCGTCGCCGTGCTCGAACTCAAGCCTCACACCACCAATCCCCTGGGTTATGACAAGACCGACCTTACCGTCAAGGCGGGTCAAAAGGTGAAGCTGACGTTCAACAACAACGGCAGCATCGCCCCGCAGCCGCACAATTTCCTCCTGGTCAAGCCCGGCAAGGAAATGGCCGTCGGCGCCCAGGTAAACGCCATGATGACCGATCCCCAGGGCATGGCGAAGAGCTACATTCCCGAGGCTTCCAAGGACGACATCCTCGCGCAAATGAAACTGGTGATGCCCACCCAGACCGAGACCATCGAATTCACCGCGCCCGCTGATGCCGGCGATTATCCCTTCATGTGCACCTTCCCCGGCCACTGGCTGCTGATGAAGGGTACCATGCACGTGACCAAGTAAGCAATCCCCGCTCAAGCCAACCGATAGTCGCCGCCTTTCCGCATGAAACTCTTCCTCCTTTCCACTCTGCTCCTGAGTTCCGCCATGTTCAGCCTGCGCGCTGAGGAGGGGAAGGTGGCCGCGGGCAATCTGAACTTCAACCTGCCCTCGGCCGCATGGAAGGAAGTGCCGTCCAGCAGCCCCATGCGGGCCGCGACCCTGCAAATCCCCGTGGAAGGCGCGGAAAAGCCGCTGGAGGCCGTGTTCTTCTACTTTGGCGGCGGCCAGGGGGGCGACACGAAGGCCAACATCGACCGCTGGCTCGCCCAGTTCCAAAGCCCTCCGGAATCCAAGACGGAAGAACTCGCAGCCGGCGGCCAGAAGGTGACCCTGGTGACCGCCACCGGCATCTACCTGGACGGCCCGATGATGGGCGCCAAGACCCCCAAAGCCGACTACACCCTGCTGGGTGCCATCGTCCCCGGTCCTGAGGCCAACATCTACATCAAGCTCACCGGCCCCAAAGACGCCGTGGCTAAAATCGCCGGCGACTTCAAGAAGCTGGTGACCAGTCCATTTGCGAAATAAATCTGGGGCGATGCTTCACCGCTCTGGGCTGGTTCCAACCACCCACCAACCGGAAGGAGAGAACGCAAATCCAATCAGCCGGGGATTGGTGCTTCTGGTGCTTCATGGTCTCTTCTTGGTGCTTCTATTGCTTTGGGTGACCCTGGGTCGGGGTTTGCGGACTGACGTTCGGGGTTTTGGGACTGCAAGTCACCTTTTCCGGACTCAGGTTCACCCTTTTCCGACCTAGGAAATCGCGTGCGAAACGACCACGATGCAAGGTTTACCGCCGCATGGAGACAGCGGCGGCTTTGCGCTTGGGTTTCGCCTCGGCTTCTGGTTCAACCGCGGCTGTGGTCGTGGTCGTGGCGGCGCTGCTTTTTGCCTTCTTTTCGGGCTTGGCCTCGGGCTTCGGGGCCGGTGGGCTCTTGTCCTTGATCCA
>JAXMIV010000300.1:0-3822 GCA_034377045.1 Prosthecobacter sp.
AGCCTTCAGCGATGCTGCTCATGTCTGGCGTCTGCAACTGCGGCACGTGCTGGACGAGCGATTGGTCACCGGTCTGGTAAAGCTCGGGGTAAGCGAGTCTGGTAAAGGGAATCATTCGGCTCATGATTTTTGGCGCCTATCTGGGTTTGATCTCCTGGTTATTTTCTTTAACTTTTGGAACCGGGGGGAATAACCATTTGAATTGCAAATGCTTTTTTCACGAAGGCTGTGCGGTTCTGCAACCTTGGTTAATCCGGTCGTAGCGCCAGAGGCGGGGAAGGCCGCGGCGGCAGAAGCAGACGAATGGTTTGGGCTGGGGGCAGACTTCGAAGAATTCGCGCATGTCGCCGGCGGCGAGCCAGAGGAACCAGCAATCCCCCTGGGGATGGGAGAGGGTGTGATCGGTGAGGCGATCATGATCCTGCCACCAGTCCGCGGCGATCGCGCGGGCGAGGACGAAGGAGCGGGGGGAGGACCAGACGAAGCCGTGGCGCAGGTAGGTGGCGACGGTGTCTTCAAAGGCGCCCCATTCGGGATGCGCGAGGCACCATTGGCGGGCGAGGGCGGAGGGGGAATGGCGGGTGGAGGGCATGGGGGGGTGGGGTTGGGAGGGCCGTCGGGTTGCGGAGATTTAGTGCTCAGTTCTCAGTGTTCAGTTCTCAGTTTCCAAACCGCTTGATTTCCCGCCATGAACGATGTGCTACTTTGGATTCGAGCACTGAGCACTGAGCACTGAGCACTGAGCACTTTAACTTTGCTATCTCCCTTAGATGCCCATGAAACGCGCGACGGATTGCTTTGAAGGTTTGATGAGATCACCGAAGGCGTCGCGGCGGGGGGCGTTGGGGCCGTGGGTGAGGTGGCGGCCTAACAAGCCTTGCTTCCAGGCTTCGGCGATGGTGCGGGCGGCGTCGGCGGTGTGGCTGGTGCGGTCGTGGACGGGGACTTCACTGAGGATGCCGCTGCTGGTGTCGGGCCTTTTGCGGTAGTGTTCGAGGCAGGCGACGCCGCTGGGCATGGCGGAGCCGCTGTCGTCGAAGCGCGGGGTGTCGCAGCGGGCGTGGAACCACGACATGGGCAAAAGATCGCGGACGGCGTTGATGCCCAGCCATATATCAGGTGTGCGCGGCACGATGTGGAGGGAGGGATTGGGGAGGCCGGCATCGACAAGGATCTCGCGATAGCTGCGGGCGGTGCCTTTGTCACGGTAGGCGGCATCGTGGGGAAAGAGGTTCATGACCATGCGCTGGCCGAACTGCGCCTCCCAGCCACGGATGACGCTGACGACATCCGCCGCGCCCTTGCCCTCCCCTTCCCACCAGGCGAGCCAGAGGACATCGCGGCCGGCGAACTGCACGGCCCAACCGGAAGTGAAATCGGAGACGCCGAGGTCCCAGCCGGTCATGATGGGAGAACTGCGTTCATGGGCGAATTCCTTGACGTGGCCGTCGGTGCGCAGCATGGCGATGTGCTCGTAGATGCGTCCCTGGGCGGGCACCTTGATGCATTCCGCCGGGGTGCTGGGGAACTGGCTCCACATGTTTTCGCGCTGGGTGGCCCAGGTCTGTTCATACCAGGCCTGGCACTCCAGGGGGATCTCCAGATGGTGATGCCGCTGCAACGACGCGAAGTACTCAATGGTTTTCTCCTTCTCCGGTTTGCGGCCTAACAAGCGATAAGACGGATGATTGTACCAGGGGAAGAAGTGCAGCTTCCACTGCACGGGCGAGAGCGATTCCAGCCCGGCGTTTTCCTCCCCTTGGATGAAGATGTCGTAACACGGCCCGAACGGCCCGCCTTCCATGGTGGTTTCGATGTCGATGGTGCCGTCCTTGGGCACGGAGTTGATGGAGCCGCGCTTGATTTCAGCGGCGCGGGCGGGTTCCTGCGCGGCGATGGGGCCGTACTCGGAGACATGCAGGCGCTGCGGCGTGCGCCCGGTGAAGGAGACGGCGGCGCGCTGCATGCTGCCGTGTGACCAGGCGAGTTCGCCGGCGTTGTCGGTGGTGAGGCGTATCGTCTTTTTGTACTCAGCCCAAAGCTCACGCGATCTTTCGTTGGGGTGCTGATGGCCGTTTTCCCAGGCAAAGCGGGCAATCGCCAGCTTTGCCTCGGCATCACCTTTGGTGCGGTCGATGTGGGCGCAGAAGGTGTGCTCATTGAAGAGGCAGGCATCGAGGTAGTCGATGACAATGATGGTCGACATGCCGAGTTTGCGCGCCTTCGGCACGATGTTGCGGTGATGGCGGGCGGTGATGAAGGCGCGCTGCTCCTGCCGCATCTGCAAGGGGATCAGCTTCCCGGATTCATCCAGGATCATGTAGAGATTCTCACGCCGCCAGTGCGGGTTCCTGGCCTCCGGAAACGAGTCAAAGATATCCATCTGGAACCTGGGGGAATAGACAAGATGAAGTCAAGCGGAATGTATTTTGAGGCCTGGCGCGCCTGAAAAAAGTGATGAACTGACCGGCGCCCTCGTCACCGTATCACTCACTCCATGCGCAAACGCCTCACCATCATCCTCCCTGTCCTGCTGATCCTGACGCTTATGACCACGCTGCTGCTGGTGGAGACGGTGCCGCCGCGCGAACGCACGATCGCGGACATGAAGGCGACGCAGCGGCGCATTTTGGATTTTGCGCGGGCGAAGGACCGGTTGCCGTCGAGCCTGCCGGAATTGCCCGCGGTGTCAGGCTATGATGACAATCCCGATGATGCCTGGGAGAGTCCGTTCGATTACGAGACCGATACCGCCACCGGCACGGTGACCCTGCGCAGCCTGGGCGGCGATCAAGCGCCTGGCGGAACTGGCATCCACGCCGACATCACCCTTACTTTCCCCAGCCGCAATGCGCAGGGCCAGTGGGCGGATGCCGGTGAAGGCACGGCGAAGTAGAGTGAAGAACAAGTCGCTTCACGCCTTTAGTTAGGCCGGGTTTTCGTTGGTCTCTGGCACCTTCACCTGCACGCCCACCACGCAGACATCGTCCTCAAAGGCGGAGGTTTGGGAAAAGGTGCGCACCTCGGTGACGATACGGGCGAGGAGTTCTTCAGGCGGCAGCGCGGCGTGGCGCAGGGCGATGGCCAGGAGGTCATCCTGCGTCAGGATGCGGCCCGCCTCGTTCTCGACTTCAAACAAGCCGTCAGTGTAGAGCACAATGAGGTCACCCGGCGCCATCCTGGTGGTGATGGTGCTGTAGGCCGCTTCGCCGAAGAGGCCCATCGCGGGACCGCCAGCCCGGCTTTCCGGCAGCCAATCCACCGAAGTTTGGCCGGCGCCCTGGCGCACGCGCAGGGGCGGCGGATGACCGGCGTTGGCGTACCGCAGCTCCTGCTTTTCCACATCCGCCACGAGGTAGAAGCAGGTGGCGAACATGGTCGCGACCGCCTGTTTCAAAATGGCGGTCAGGCCTTGGTTGATGCGGGTCAGCAGCTCACCTGGATCGGACACGGTGTGCGCGTGCTCCTCCACCAGGACGCGGACCATGCCGGTGATCAGGGCGGCGCGGACGCCGTGGCCCATGACATCGCAGATGATGATGCCCGCGGCTTGATGGCCTAACGGAAAGACCGTGAAAAAATCGCCGCTGACATCGCCTGAGGGAAAGAAGAAGCTGAGAAAATCCAGCGCGCTTTCCTTGGCGCCTTCCTGCGTGGCGACGACGGGATACTCCTGCGGCAAGAGGGCGAATTGCAACTCGCGCGCCATGCGCAGTTCTTCGGCCATCTGCTCGTGCTTCTCGCTCAGCTCGCGGGTGCGGTCGCGGACGCGGTGCTCGAGGTGCGCGTTGAACGCCACCAAGTCCGACTGCGCGAGGTTGC
>JAXMIV010000301.1:0-8025 GCA_034377045.1 Prosthecobacter sp.
CGGCAGAAAACCGGCCCTTGGGGCGTTCCCTCTTTCCCCCCATTTTGGTCCTCTCCATGCTTTATCGGATGCCCCCTTCCGTTCGTTTGATCGTCGTTATGTCTCTCGCAGCCGGTTCGCTCCAGGCGGCACCGGAGTGGAAAGGTGTGCAACCGGTGCTGGTCGAGACCTGCTATGATTGCCATAACGCCACCAAGATGAAGGGTGGGGTGGATTTGAAGAGCCTGGCAACGAATCCGGGGGTGGAGGAGCATTATGCGCTGTGGGACAAGGTGCGCGAGGTGGTCGCGAAGGGGGAGATGCCGCCTGAGGATGAAACGCCGCTCTCGGCAGCGGAGAAACAGCAGGTGCTCGGCTGGCTGACGCAGGCTCTGGACACGGTGGCGACGACGAATGCGGGTGATCCGGGACCGGTGACGCTGCGGCGGCTGACGAATGCGGAGTATGATTACACGATCCGCGATCTGACGGGCCGGGACTATGGGCTGGCGAGGGAGTTCATGCCGGACGGCGGCGGCGGCGAGGGGTTCAGCAACACCGGGGATGTGCTGTTTGTGAATCCAGCCCAGCTCGACAAGTACCTGGCTGCCGCGCGCAAACTCGTCGATCAGGCGACCATCATGCCAGGCACCGGCGTGGTCTTTCATGCCCAACGCGTCGGCTTGCGCGGCCCGCAACAACTGCGCGGGCAGGCGGAACAGGCGCTGTACGTTTGGTACCAGAAGGCCGTCGAAAAAGCGCTGCCCAACAACGAGGAGGATCTACGCGAGGCCGACTATATGCTGGCCTGCTGGAAGTGGAAGCATCACGGCCTCACGGGCGCAGCCTCGCTCAGCCAACTGGCCAAGGAAGCGAAGCTCTCGGAAATCTTCCTCCAGAATTGGTGGAACCTCCTCAATGACGAACGCATCGTCTCACGCTACCTCGACCTCACGCGCCTGCCTTGGCGAGCCCTGCCGGCTCCAGATGCCGCGAATCCGAAGGCCGCGCCCGCCGTGGTTCTCGCTGAACTCAAGAAGATTCAGGCCCAGCGCTTTTCCTGGTACATGTCCCCGAAAAAGAACCGGGAAGGAAACGTGCAACGCCGGCAGCAGGACGCCGACGGCCTGCGCTCGTACCCCGTGCGTGCCCAAGTCAGCGGCCAGCGCCGGATCCATGTGGTGGTCGGTGATACCGGCGATGGCAACGCCGGCGATTACGTGCAGTTCAAAGGACTCAGCCTGCGCCTGCAGCGGAAAAGTTATGAGTATGCGCCCTGGATGCGCAGTCGGCGGGATGCTGACCAAAAGGCGCTGAAGGAAATTGAATCCGGCAAGCCCGCCCCCGCCGGCTTGGATGTGGCGGCGCTGAAGGCGCGCATCGCCGAAGCTGACAAGACTCTGGCCATGTTTGGCATAGATCCCCTCGGCAAATCCATTTCCGCCGATGTCCTGGCGGTCAAAGCGCCCGGCGTCATCACCCTGCCGCTGCCCGAAGGAGTATCGGAAGTCTTCGGGTCCGGAAAACTCGATCTGCAAAGCCCCGATGCGGACAAGGCCACCGCCCAGTGGACCCTCGCTCTCGGGACCCCGCCTAATCCCAGCAGGATCATTCCCGGGGTACTCACCGTCTGGAAAATTCAGACCCCAACCGCGCGCGAAACCATGGGCGACTTTGGCCGCATGAAAGCTGCCTTCCCGGACAGTTATGATCGGCGCCTGGAAGAAGTGGCGCGCAACTACACCCGCCGCAGCGCCGGTCCCGGTGTTTATTATTTCAGCGACGAGCAACTGGCCACCATTCTCAGCCCCGCCGCGAAGGAACACTTTCGGCAACTCAAGGAAGATTGGGGTTATGTCGCGCCCAACCACCTCAGCAAGGAGCAGAGCGAGAGTTACAATCAGCTCATGCGCAAGCATTTGCAAAGCTTTGCCGCACGCGCCTGGCGCAGGCCTTTGGAAGCAGCGGAAGCGCAGCAACTCGCGGCGCTTTACGATGCCGGGATCAAGGGCGATCTCGATCGTGAATCCGCGGCACGGCAGGTACTTGTCCGCGTCCTCGTTTCGCCTAACTTTCTTCACAAAATGGAGATGGCTCCAGCCCTGACTGGCGCCGGCGAAAACGCGCCGGCGGATCACCCCTTGTCCTCCTGGGAGCTGGCGTCGCGCTTGAGTTACTTTCTCTGGTCATCCATGCCGGATGAGCAACTCCGCCAAGCCGCCGCGAATGGCAGCCTTTTGAAACCCGAAGTCTTGACCACGCAGGTGAAACGCATGATGAGCGATCCCAAGGCGGAAGCGCTGGCAAGGGAATTTTTGGGCCAGTGGCTGGAGTTCGCGGGCTTCGGCACGTACAGCGCGGTGGATGCCAAAAAATTTCCGCAATTCACACCAGATTTGCGCCAGGATCTGGCGCGCGAGACGACGCTCTTTTTCACCCATTTGGTTCGCGAAGACCGCCCCGTGCGGGAAATTATCGGCGCTGACTACACCTACCTGAACGAACGTCTCGCCAAACACTACGGAGTTCCCGGCGTGACCGGTGAAGACTTCCGCAAAGTCAGCGTCAGCGCACAGCATCGCGGCGGTTTGTTGGGCCAGGGCAGCGTGCTGATCAAGACCTCACGCTCTCACCGCACCAGCCCCGTGCTGCGTGGCAACTGGCTGTTGCAGGCCGTACTGGGCACGCCGGTGCCGCCGCCGCCGGCGGACGTGCCCGAGTTGAAGGAGCACGGACCGAAGCCCGCGACGGTACGGGAAATGCTCGAGCAACATCGCGCCTCGAAGGCCTGTGCATCCTGTCATGACCGCATCGATCCGCTCGGTTTCGCGCTGGAGAACTTTGACGCCATCGGCCGCTATCGCGACAAGGACGAGGCGGGATTGCCGTTGGATACTTCAGGTCAGGTAAAGGACGGCACCAAGTTCAGCGGTTTTGAGGGCCTGCGTTCGTATTTGGCAACGCAGGAGACCCAGTTCACGAATCACTTTTGCCGCAAGCTGCTGGGTTATGCGCTAGGCCGTCAGGTGTTGCCCACGGACAAGGCGCTCACGGAAAAAATGAAGGCGGATCTGAAGAAGGACGAAGGGCGGCTTTCCGCGCCGATTCTGGCGATCGTGCAAAGCCGGCAGTTTTTGAATAAGAGGCTGTGAGGCGAGAGGGGATCAATGCTTGACGATCGGAAACCTAACTAGAAGGAGCTTTTCGGCTTCGGCGCGCGCAGCAGCCAGATTCGAATCGTCGAGGGCGTTGCGGAGTTCGGCGGGATCGCTTTCGGTGTCGTAGAGTTCGCGGGCGATAACGGCGCCCGTGGTCCAGTCGCGCCATTCGGTGTACCGAACCTGCGCGGTGCGGACGCTGCAGCCCATGGCCTTCGGCTTTTTGTCAGGCTCGCGATCAAAGTAGGCGGGACGGGGATGCTGAGTGAAGGCGGCGGGTTTGACGGTCGCGGACGGATTCTTCAGCACCGGCACCAAACTGTCGCCTTCGATGCCGGCGGGCTTGGGCAGGCCGCAAAGGTCGACCAGGGTGGGGAAGAGATCGAGCAGCTCCGCCAAGCTTTTGGTTTGGCCGGGACTGCCCACTCCGGGTGCTGAAATCAGAAAGGGAACATGGGCGTCATATTCAAAGTTGGAGGTCTTCCCCCACTGGCGGTGTTCGCCGATGTGATAACCGTGATCGCCCACGAAGGTAATGATGGTCTTATCCGCGACGCCGGACTTCTCAAGCGCATCGAGCACCTTGCCCAGTTGCGCATCCATGTAGCTGATGTTCGCAAAATAACCGTGGCGCATCTCGGCGATTTGTTCGGCGGTGAGGGGCTTTTGTTTTTCCAGTGGGCCAAGGATTTCCGTGCTGTTGTGGAAGGCGATGTCAGGGGCGCCTTCAGGGCGCGCGGGATTCAGCGTCGGCAACTTCGCGCGGTCGTAGAGGTCCCAATATTTTTTGGGTGCGTTGAACGGGGCATGCGGCTTCCAAAAGCCGACGGCAAGGAAGAAGGGCTTGTCCTTGACCTCTGCCAGCACCCGCACGGCCTCAGCCGCCACACGGCCATCGTAATACGCTTCATCGGGCACGTCGCGACATTCCGTCCGGGCCGTCGCGCCATAGGCTCCCGACTTATTCGCGGTGGCGAGGTTGGGAGGCAACTCACCCGTCACCTGCGGTTTGTCGTTGCCGTGGTTTTCATAAAACAAGAATTCATCCGCGCTCCACGAACGATGATCGCCTTTGTCTTGCGTGTGCCAGTTGTGGAAGATCTTGCCGGCATCGCGAGTAACATAGCCATGCTCCTTGAACCACAGCGGCAGCGTGGTGACGTCAGGATTCAGTTCGCGGAAATGGATGCTGTTGTTCCAAAGGCGAAGCGTATCCGGACGGCGGCCGGTGAGCATGGAGGAGCGGGAGGGATTGCAGACGGCCTGCTGACAATAGGCGCGCTGAAACTGGACGCTGCGTTTCGCCAGGCGATCAAGATTGGGCGTCAATGCCGGCGACCCGTAGCTGGCGATCTCTGGCCGCAAATCATCGGCCATGATGAAGAGAACGTTCGGTCGGTCGGCGGCGCCAACCACGCCGCAAATCAGCACGGTCGCGAGGATGAGGTAACGCATATAGTTAGGCTGCGGCGAAGGGAATCAGCACCTTCTGGCGATGCTGCTCATGATTTGGATTCAGGCTGCGCAGTTCAAATTCCATCGCTTCTCCCACGATGCGCGCCAGCACCCAGCCGTTGGGACGGTCGGGATTGAAAACATAGGCCACTGGCGGGAGATTGATGAGGTGAATGCCGGTCGCGGCGTGCTGGGTGTGCTCCCAGGTGTGCGTATGACCGTAGATAAAAGCGCGGACTTTTTTGTGGGCGCCAAGTACCTTGAACATCGCGTCGCTGTCCGCCAGTCCCGTAGGCTTCTTGCCCTCAGGTACCGGTCCCTGCGGGTTGTGGTGAGCGACGACGAAGGTGGGGCGTTCAGGCAGATTGCGGAGGGTGCGGTCCAACCAGCCGAGTTGCGGCGCGCCAAGCACCCCAGGCGTTTGATTCACCTGGTCGAGTGTGTCCAGCAGCACCCAGTTGACGGCGGCACTGGACATGGCCTCCACATGCCGGCCCTCCAGCGGGCGATTGTCTTCCGGACCGGTCATGGCGCCGATGAAGTTTTTGCGATCGTCGTGGTTGCCGAGCGTGCAGTGAATGGGCAGCGAGGCTTCGCGCAGGGGGGTGAGGAGATTGACAAAGGTGAAATAGTCTTCCTTCAGCCCCTGCAGGTACACGCAGTCGCCATTGAGGATGACCCCGAAGGGCTTCTGCTTGAGGGCGAGGACCTGGTTGATGGAGCGGGCCAGATTTTCCGCCATGCAGACGCCGCGGGCCTGAAGCTTGGGATCGGCCGCGATGTGGGTGTCTGAAAACAGGACCCAGCTTTCCGCGCCTGAGTCGGCGGCGGTCAGCGCCCGGGGAGATAGGGTGGCAAGGCCGGCGGCGAAGGTGTGCTTTAACCAATGGCGGCGCGTCAACGGTGGCAGAGTGATGGGCATGGCGGTTGAGGGGAAGATGATAAACGGCGGCACCATCGCGTGTCATGCTTTTTTGCGGGTGCAGCCGCGTATCCTTGCCACCACTCGATTCACTTTCATGAGACAAACCGCCCTTTTCTACGTGCTGGCAATCCTCGGCGGCCTGGCGCCGGCACCGGCTGCCCTGCCACCGGACCTACCGGTACGGGTGACGAGTTTCGGCGCGGCGAGTTCAGCCGACGGAGCACTGTATTGCTATGGGGGACACAGCGGCCAGCGACACCGCTACAATCGCGAGGAGGTACACGGAACTTTTTCCCGCTGGCAGGCGGGGGCTGAAGAGTGGGAGGTGCTGCCGGGCGATGAGCCCGCGCAGGGGGCGTCACTGCTGGCGGTGCCGGGCGGGGTTGTGCGCATCGGCGGCATGGCGGCGCGCAATGAGCGGGGCGGGAAGCAAGAGCTCTGGTCCAGCGACACGGCGGCGCGTTATGACATCGCCAGCGGGAAATGGCTGGCTTTGCCGAAGTTGCCAAAGCGCCGATCGAGCCATGACAGCACGCTGGTGGGAGACGTGCTCTACGTGATGGGGGGCTGGCACATGGAAGCGGGTCAGAAGACGGTGTGGCACGAGACCTATCTGACGCTGGACCTGAAGCAGCCGGAGGCGGGGTGGAAAGAACATCCGCAACCCTTTAAGCGGCGCGGGCTGGCGGTGCAGGCGCTGGGGAGGCTCGTCTATGCGATCGGCGGCATGACGGACGATGAGGAAATGGTGACCCAGGTTGCCATTTTGGACACGGCAACGGGCGAGTGGAGTGAAGGTCCGGCTCTGCCCGCGGATAAGGTGGGGGGCTTCGGTTTTGCCGCCGTGGCGCTCGAGGGACGGTTTTTCGCCAGCGGAGCGCCTGGGGATCTTTTGGAACTCCACGGCGGACAATGGGTAACGGTGGCGCGTCTCAAGCATCCGCGTTTTTTCCATCGGCTGCTGCCCGGCGGCAAAGATCGGTTGATCGCGCTGGGTGGGGAAAGCCGGGACGGGATCAAGGCGCCCCCGGAGGAAATCGTTCTCCCGACGCCTGGAAAGACAGCCTCCGCAGTGGCCGACTGGCCTCGATTCCAAGGACCACGCGGGAACAGCACGACGCCGGAGACCGGCTGGCGCAAAGATTGGCCGCCGAGCGGGCCGCGTGTGGTGTGGCAGGCGGAACTGGGCAAAGGGCTGAGCTCCTTCGCCGTGATGGGCAGCCGGGTCTTTGCCTCAGGCAACAATGGCGCCGATCAGGACTCGCTAAGCTGCCTGGATCTGGAGACGGGACAGACAGTGTGGCAATACACGCTGGCCGTGCCGACGAAGCCGCATGAGATGAGCATTGTGCCGCCGGGGCCGGCAGCGACACCGACCGTGGCGGACGGAAGGGTTTATTGTTTGAGCCGCGAAGGGGATCTGCTTTGTCTCGATACGCTTAACGGCAAGGTCATTTGGCGGAAGCATCTGGTCAAGGATCTGAGTGGAAAGCGGCCGGTTTACGGGTACGCCAACAGCCCGGCGGTGGACGAGGGCCGGCTCTACCTGGATGTCGGCCGCGAGAAGGGCGCCAGCGGCTCAACGGCCTGTGTGGATGCGGTGAGCGGAGAGGTGGTGTGGCAGACGGGCGAAGGAGAGGCGGGTTACGCGACGCCTTACATCACCGAACGCGATGGCATGAAGGTGCTGGTCATGTTCAAGGGCGAAGCCCTGGAGTTGCGGCAGGCCAAGGATGGCAAACTGCTGGCGCGGCATCCGACCGAGACCCGCGACTTTTGCAACTGCGCCACCCCCGTGCGCCTGGGCGACCTGCTGTTCATCTCTCATACGGGGAACATGGGAGCGCGGGTGCTGGACTGGAAAGGGCAGAACCTGAACGAGGTCTGGACGGATCGTGACCTGGGGCTGCTTTTTAATAGCGGCCTGCCCTGGCAGGATAGCCTGATGGTGTTCAATGACCAGAAACGCGGCGTCAACGATCTGCGCCTGGTGGAACTCGCCACGGGCAAGGCACGCTGGCAGACGGCCGACGTGGACAAAGGCACCGGCCTGATCTGCGACGACGGTCATGCGCTTATCCTGACCAGCAAAGGCGAACTGATACTGTCGAAGGTATCGACGGAGAAGCTCGACGTGCTGCAACGCGTGCAGGTCCTGGGCGGCAAGTGCTGGGCGCAACCGGTGCTTTCGCATGGGCGAATCCTTTGCCGAAATAACGACGGCAATACGGTGTGCCTGGACGTGCGGCAGTGAACGGCGAAATACTCATTCATAGCATGAAAAACTCTCATCCCCCGCCCCCGGGTGGAAGGTTCATCCCCGGTTGCCATGGCGGCGGCGTGGGTCTAGTCTCCGCCCCGCTCATGCGTGGGCGGTCTAGCGTTTCCCCCTCATCATGCCCGAACTGGAAAATCCCTTTCAAGAAACCCTGATCCAGCGTCACGGTGCCGAGCCCTGCACCGTCGTCATCTTTGGCGCCACGGGAGATCTTACTCATCGCAAGCTGA
>JAXMIV010000302.1:0-4519 GCA_034377045.1 Prosthecobacter sp.
GGTCATGCGTGTTCTTGAACCAATCCGTGACCATCGCCTGATCCAGCTTCGCGAGCTGCTCCTTCGTCCACGGCTTCAACGTGTCCTGGTGCAACATGGATCGGCACAAGCCATCACTATCCATCATGCGCCCGGTGACAAAGTCCTGAAAACCCGCCGCCACATCGGCGAGCGTGCTGACATCCGCATCCGCTGCGGCTTTGAGTGAAGTGGCGCCAGCGGCGAGTGCGCCCAGGGAGCTTTTGAGAAATTGGCGGCGTGCTTGCATACGACAAATAATAATCCGCTACGGTCCTTTCCATTCACCCTTCCAGATCGGCCCATGATCAATGCCGTGATCGTCGCGGTGCAGGCTGAAGGTCGCCTCCATCTCCGTGAGAAATTTAGCAAACGCCGCGTCATCGCGATAGAAGATCGACTTCGGCTCCTCGCCGATCAGCCCGGCCTTGCGCAGGCCAAAGTGCAGTTGCGTCAGGTTATCGCCAAACATCGCCAGTCGCTGGCGTTGCGTATCCGTCGCGCATTCCGCCAGCGTGCTGCGATACTGCTGCTCCATCGCGGGAAACAGCGGCGCGTACACCGCCTTCATCACGTCCTCATTCACCTCATACTGGCTGCCTTTGTAGACCGGCGATTGCGCCTCCTTGTGCTGCCGCATCTTCACATCGAGCTCATCGTAAACCTGCCGCATGGATTTCCAACCGGGACCATAGGCGCGTTGCAACCACTCATTGAGCGTGGCGCTGACATCGAGTTGCACGTTCCACATCTGCTTGGCCAGCAGATAGTTGATCGGCGCATTGATCCCCCACGCGGGCGTGCCGACCATGCGCGCACCCCATGCATGTTGCCGCGCCGCGGTGGGCAGCTCCAGCTTCAGAATATCGAGCGCCACCGGCAGCGGCGCGCCATTGAAGGATCGCATCCACGTCGAGTAATTGTGATAAAACAAATGCGGTGTGATGCGCCCCCAGCCCTCCATAATCCCGGTAAACTCATCGCGATACAGCGGCTTCAGCAGGCCATAGCCGTAATAGTTCAGCGGCGCCCAACAGAGTGACACATTGTTAGGCAGTTCCGGTGGCTGCGGCGGCGGATACTGGTAGTTGTAATAAACCAGACCGCCAAGCCGTCTCCCCGGCCGTTCACGCTGCACGATCTCCGCCACCTGCTTGTAAAAGGTGAGAATGGCAATGGCATGGTTAGGTTTCCCATGCGGATCGGTGGTGATCAGCTTGGCGCAGCGCTCACACTTGCAAAAGCCGCCGCCGTCCGTCGGCGAGATCGATGCCATCTCACGCGTCGGATAACGATCCAGCGTCTCGATCAGCCGCCGCGCAAAGATTTCGACCAGCCCGGGAGCCGTCGTGCAAAAAAACTTCACCTTGCCGCCGCGCACCGCTTCGCCGTTCGTTGATTTCCATTCCGGATGCGCCTCCATGTCCTCGGGCTTGAGGTAATCGTCCCACGAATGCCCGTAGCCCGTCACGAAAGGATGCAGCGCATTGGTGAGACGCTGCCGCTTCATCCACTCGAGCACGGTCGACTTCGGCCGCTGCGGCGTACCTTTGTCACTTTCACCCAGGTACGCCAGCGACCGCACAGCAAAGCTCGGCGCACCGCGAATCGGTTCCTTCAACCCAACGCGCAGCGTATCCTGCCGCGGCACATCTTCTCCCAACTCCCCCGGCAGCAACCAGCGCACCCCGGCAAACCTCTCCAGAAACTCCAGCGTCCCAAAGAGCGTGCCATGACTCGGCACAAACCACACCTCTGGTTGGGCCGGGGCCAGGTCATCGTTGCCACTAATGACAATAGTCCCGCCCTCCTCGCGAATCTCAAAGCCATCCTGCGGCAGACCGCTGTTCGAGACAATCCGGATCGCCGGTGCTGCCGCCGCATCCGTCGTGATCTTGAGTTCAACTCCCGTCGCCCGCTGAATGACCCGCTGCATCTCCCTCGCCGCCAGCTTCGCCGTCTCCGGCGCATCAGCCGCCTGCTGAATGACATAAGCCGTGCGCTTCTTCTCCACCAGCGTCACCTCTTTTGCCTTGGCAGCCACAAAGGTCATGAGCAGTGCAAGAAGGGTAAGCGGCTTCATCGTGTGGTTGGAGACTGAGCCTTACGTTGACTCCCTCGCGCATGTTGCCATGCCGTTGAAACTCAGCGTCATATTCGAACCCTCGCCAGAGTGTCCGCTCATCCGACGTTCTACTCCCCACCTTCGTCACCATGAACCTCCGCTTGACCATCCTTGGCGCCTTTTTCCTCGCCCTCTCCATGCTTCACGCCGCCGAGCCACCCCGCGTCTTCCGCGCCGGCGCCGCCACCAGCAACATCACGCCGCCACTCGGCAGTTCGATCAATGGCGGCTTTCAAGACGGCAAAGCCACCTACGTTCACGACGAACTCCACGCCCGCTGCCTCGCGCTTGATGACGGCCAAACCAAGCTCGTGCTCGTCGCCGCTGACAGTTGTGTGATCCAGCGCAGCATTTTCGATGAAGCCAAGCAGCTCGTCCATCAGGCCACCGGCCTGCCAATGGAAAACATGCTTATGTCCGCCACCCATTCGCACTCCTGCGGCACCCTCACCGCCGTCGGCCAAAGCACACCCGACCCGCAGTATCAGCGTTTCGTTGCCCGCCGCATCGCCGATGGCGTCCAGCGCGCCTTGACCAATCTCGCACCCGCCCGCATCGGCTGGGGCTTTGGAAGTGTACCGCAGCATGTCTTCAATCGGCGCTGGCGTTTGCAGCCCGGCACCGTGCCCGCTTCACCCTTGGGCGTCACCACCGAGCAGGTGCGCACGAACCCAGGCGTCAAAAACCCCAGCCTCGATCGCCCCGCCGGCCCCACCGATCCACAGGTGTGGTTTATCTCGGTGCAATCCACCGAAGGCAAGCCCATCGCTCTGTATGCCAATTACTCGCTACACTACGTCGGCGGTGTCGGCCCCGGCCACATCTCCGCGGACTACTTCGGCGCCTTTGCCGATCGCATTCAGGAGCTTCTCGGCGCCGATCGCCAGGAGCCGCCCTTTGTCGGCATGATGTCGAACGGCACCAGTGGCGACATCAACAACGTCGACTTCCGCGGCGGTCAGGCCAAACAACCGCCGTATGGCCAGATCAAACTCGTCGCCAACGACGTCGCCCAGGAAGTCGCCCGCGTCTGCAAGACCCTCGCCTATCAAGATTGGGTGCCGCTCGCCGTCGCCCAAAAAGAACTCTCACTCGCCCTGCGCCTGCCCACCAAGGACGAAGTCGAAAAGGCGCGCGAAGTCATGAAGCAATCGAAGTTATACCCGCGCATGGAAACCATGGATCAAGTTTACGCTCGCGAAACCGTCCTGCTCAGTGAGTACCCGCCGCAGGTCTCCGCGCCGCTGCAAGTCCTCAAGCTCGGCGACCTCCGCATCTCCGCCATCCCTGCCGAAGCCTTCGTCGAAGTCGGTCTCGAATTAAAACAACGCCACCCGCAGGCCTTCACTGTCTCCCTCGCCAACGCCTACCACGGCTACCTCCCCACCCCCGAGCACCACCGCCTCGGCGGCTACGAAACCTGGCGCGCCCGATCAAGCTGCCTCGAACCCGAAGCCTCCACCAAAATCGTCACTGGCCTGGAAGAGCTCATGGAGCGGCTGAAGTGACAATTTCTGACTAGACAGGTCAGAACGTCTGTGGCACTGTTGCTCCGTGAGCATCGCAGTGTGGCAGTTGCAGGAAGCCAAGAGCCGGTTCAGCGAAGTGGTCGAACGGGCCATCAAGCAGGGCGCCCAGACCGTGACCAAACACGGCAGACCCGCTGTCGTCATCGTTTCCGCCGAGGAATACCAACGCACCCAACCACCAAAGAAGTCTCTCATCGAAGCGTTGCGCCAATGTCCGGAAGACCTCACCAAACTGGTAGGCAAACGCTCAAAGGAGCCAGCGCGCAGGATTAAACTCGGCTGAGGTTCCATGACTTACCTTCTGAACACCAACGTCATTTGCGAGGCGACCGCCAAGCGACCCGATCCCCATGTCCTGGCCTGGACCGAGGCTCACGCTCACGAATGCTGCCTTTCCTGCGTCTCGTTGGGAGAGGTCTGGAAAGGCATTCACCTTCTGCCCGAAGGCAAACGCAAGCAGGCCATCACCCGGTGGGCCGACGGAATCGAAAACGACTTCGCCGACCGGGTACTCGATCTCGACAAGGCCGTCCTGAAGATTTGGGGGAAGCTGTATGCCAAACATGAGGCCAAAGGCTACAACATGGGTATCCTCGACAGCCTGCTTGCCGCCACCGCCCTGACCCATGACCTGACCGTCGCGACCAGGAACACCGGTGACTTCCCCAAGGACGTCAAGACGTTGAATCCGTGGGAGTCTTAATTCATCAGACATTGATTCGCGGCAGAACACTCCCGAAAATCGCCTCTTCGGCGCGTTCTATCCCGGTGACCTCCGCCCTCATGAACTCCCGCCTCGCCTTCCTCGCCACCCTTCTCCTCACCTTCACCTCCTCGCACGCCGCCG
>JAXMIV010000303.1:0-5134 GCA_034377045.1 Prosthecobacter sp.
GCCCGGCATGGCGATGTGATAAGCCACCGGCGTTTCCTCCTTGATGACACCGCTGGTTAGGCGGCCATCAGTCAGCTCGAACACATTGAGCTGATACGCCTTGCCGATCACGGCATTGGGGTCGAGCACGTTGTCCAACAAGTAGTCCAGGTCCATGCGATTGGAGCCGGTGAGATCGGGCCCGACATTCGCGCCCTCGCCGCAAAGCCGATGGCAGGTACCGCAGGTGGCGCTAAAAATCATGCGTCCCTTCGCCACATCCGCCTTCGCGAGTGCGTCCTTGGTCAAGATGGCACGAAACTTTTGTTTCCTCTGGGGCAGGTCCGCTTTCGGGGCATTAAGGTCTCCCCACACCTCTTTCAGCAACGCCTTCACTTCCTGGCTCTTCAGCGTGTCCATCTGCCGTGCCAAAAATGGCGACAACATGGAGTTAGGCACTTTTTTGTCCTTCACCGCCAGCAGCAACGCCTTCGCTCCGGCGGCGTTGGTCGCCAGCGTGTTCACCGCATCGATCTTCACCCCGGCATCGAAGTTGCTGAATTTCTCAATCAACAGCGCCGGGGTGCCTTCATGGGGCAAGGTGCCGAGCGCCTGGACCGCGTGGCGGGTTAGGGCCTTGTCGTTGGCTCGAATGAGCTCTGCCAGCAATGGCGCCGTTGCCGCGTCGCGAACCTGAAGCAGAAGGATCAGCGCTGCTTCGCGTTTCTTTGCGGGCAGGGTCGTGTCCGTGAGTTGGGTACGAAAGATTTGTTTCGCTTCGGGGATGCCCATGAAGGCCTCAAGTTCGTTCACGGCCGCTACATCGCCCAGCTTCGCTTTTAAGGCCGCCCAATCGGCAGGCATGGTGATCTTGTTCCCGGACCTTGCGGATTCGAGGACCGTGTGCAAAAGCGTTTCCCGCTGAGCGGCATCTTTGCTTTCAGCGACAATCCCCAGCAGCGCCGTCCGTCCCGACTCCTCAGCGCCAAGCCGGCGATAGATAAACTGCGTCACCTTCTCGATCTTGGAAATCTTCGCCAGTTCCAGACCGACCTTGGGGTCCGCGCCGACCAGCGGTTCAATGCCATACCAAATCAAAAGCGGGATGTAAGGGTCTTCTTTGTCTTCGGCCCGAGTGAGAAGGGCGCGGCCCAGTGCTGCACGGGCAGTCGCCGGCAAAGACTGAAGCAGCGAAGCATACTCGCGCCTGACAACGGGAGAGACTTCCTTGGCTGCCAACTTCACGAAGTCCTCGGCGATAAACTTATCGAACCTTTGTTGGCCAAGATACTCCGAGGCAAACCGAATGGCCCGGACTTTGACATTGGGTTGAGCGCTTTCCTCCAGGATCTGCAGCGTCATCAAGTCATGCCATTGCCCGATCTGATGGCCGAGCCAGATCGCGCGCTGGCGCATGGGAGAAGGGACTTCCTCATGCAGGCAATAGTCGCCGAATGCCTGAAGATAACCGCCGGTCAGCAACTCCTTCGCAGGTTCCGCCGCATGCCGCTCCATCATCACCCGCCGCGCCATGCGTGAGAACCAATCGTTGTCCGTTTGAATCGCCAGCTTGAAAAGAACCACGTTGTCCTCCTTGGTGAGATCAAAGGGCACCTTGATTTCGATCGTCGCCTTAGTGCCAAACAAGTCAGGTTGCGGGGTTGGAAAAATGTAACTGCTGGGTGAGCCGGCGTTGCCATGGGAGATTCGATAAATTCTTCCATTGCTCCGGTCCCATAATTCCACCGCGTTGCTGCCGCGATGGCACACCTGTTTGTCACTCCAATCACTGACGTACAGCGCGCCATCCGGACCAACCTTTTGCGTCACCGGAACGAAGTTCATGTCGTTCGAGCGCATGAAGTCGCTGCCGTGTTTGCCGGCAAAGGTGGAGCCATGCGGATCGACGTAATCGGTGACAAGGCGATGGCCGTGCAGGTTGCCGAAGATGAATTGATTGCGATAGGTCGCCGGAAACTGCGCGCTCTGGTAAATCGCCAAGCCGCAATGGGCGTGGCCGCCGCCGGCCTGGTTGGTGTCATCCGCGACCACGGCCCCCGCATCGCGGCCGCCCCAATGAGCATTGTCACGGATGTTGCCGGCAAAGTGGGCGTGATCGGCGATGGTCTTGATGTCGTCGTAAGTGTAGGGATTGAAGTGCTGCCCACCCTGCCGGAAGTAACGGCCACCGGGAACGATGTGGTACAGATGCGGGATGACGCAGGCGGTAACAAAGAACTCGCCATTCTGATCGTAATCGAGGCCCCAGGGATTGCTGGTACCGTGGGCAAAGACTTCGAATTGATGCCGCACCGGATGATAACGCCACACGCCGGCATTGATCGGGGTGCGTTGCTCTTCAGCCGTGCCCGGCTTGCCTACCAATGAGTGTGTAAACACGCCGTGGCAGCCGTAGAGCCAGCCGTCAGGCCCCCAAATGAAACTGTTCAGCGTTTCATGGGTGTCTTGAGAACCCCAACCATCCAGAAGGATCTGCCCTTTGAACGCGAGCCCAGGAACTGGATTCGGCACCTCCACCGCATCGGGTTTGTCATCGCGATCCTTGTCGGCAATGAACACGAGGTAAGGCGACGCGCCCACCCAGACGCCGCCGAAACCCACTTCGATGCCGCTGGCGAGGCTGATGCCTTCCGCGAAGACTTTGCGTGTTTCAAAGGTACCATCACCGTCTTTGTCTTCCAAAATCAAGATGCGATCCTGACCCGCGCCTGGCTCGCGTGGCTTGGGGTAACTCATGCCTTCCACCACCCACAGGCGGCCGCGTTCATCCCAGCACATGGCGATCGGTTGTACCACATCTGGTTCGGCGGCAATGAGCTCGGCCTTGAAGCCGCCGGGAAGTTGCAGTCCCTTGAGCGCGTCCTGCGCCGATTGGCCGCCCTTGTATTCCTTCTGGGGTTGAAGGCCGGGGCCATACATTTTCTTCGGTTCCAATTGTTTGGCGGCTTCGGCACTGATCTCATGCCGTTCCTGGAGGAGGACAAAGACACCCGCCTTGTTCCCCACGACCACGTCGGGAAGCTTGTCGCCATTGAGGTCGCCGACCTGCACATCGACACCGACTCCGGAATTGGCGTCAATCAAGTGCGGCACAAACTCCACCTTGCCGCCTGGGAGGCGCTTCGTTTGAAACCAGTAAACCACGCGGGCACCGCGCTCATCGGGATCATGGCCGTTGTGCGCCCAGTAGCGTTTCCCGGTGACCAAATCCTGAATGCCGTCGCCATCGATATCGGCCAGGTGCATCGCGTGCGGCTGGCTGAAGACGATGCCATAATCATTTTCCCAGGGCTGCCCACCCACCAGCGTGCGCCGCTCCCATTGCGGACCTTCGTTGCCGGCGCGGTTCATGAAGACCGCGACACCGTAGCGATGCGCCGCCAGCGCGGTAGCCACGTCATTCTTTCCGTCGCCATCGAAGTCATACGCAAACATCTGCGCCCCACCGCCGACCCCGGCGGCAAAGTTATGCTGAGTGAAGGTGGTCGATCCTCCATTTTCCCACCAGCGGCGCGCTTCCAACAAATCAAGTTTGCCATCCTTGTTCACATCACCGACTCCGAGGCCATGGGTGAACTTGGCGACCTTCATGTCCTCGCTCACGGCGACAAAGGGCCACTTCTCGGTCGGTTTTTCCCAGTTCGGCGCGAACCAGCCAAACTTGCCGCCGGTGCAGCAAACGATCTCGGGTTTGCCATCACCCGTGATGTCCGTGAAGACCGGCGATTCATTGTCCACGACATCGGCAACGATGTGTACGTTCCACGGCGTGTCCGCGCTGAAGGTACCAGGACTCAGATATAAGCGCGCTTCCTTGCCCGGGAATCCGAGGACGAGAATATCGTCCCAACCGTCCCCGTTGAAATCGCGGGCGTAACAAAAGAAGTTATCGGAATAACCATTGATGCTGAATTCCTTCGGCGCGTAATAGGCATGTTTCTTTTGCCAATCCGGCCCCTCGTACCAGAACGGCCCGCTGATGACGTCCGTCTTGCCATCCTTGTTGATGTCTCCCAGATTCGCGCCTTCCGCGTAGAACTTGTCGTTAAGCTGGAGGCGCTTCCAGGTAATCGCCTGTCCGGCGTAGAGCGGCGCGGCGAGAAGGAACGCGAGAATAAGGCAACGATTCATGGCTGGGCAATTACGTTACCAGACCCGCCCGTTGTCGGACAAGATTTAGAATGAATCGGACGGGAAGACCGCTTCAACCTAACGCCGTCCCGCCCGTGTCCAACCCCTCACGGATCAGCCGAAAGACCTGAAAGGCAATCGACTCCACATTGCATAGCACCACGATCGATGAACCCGTGCCTCCCGCAAAAGCCACCCGCGCGGAGACTCCCGGATCGCTTCCCGTGTGACCGTGCCAAATCCGCCCCGCTGCCGGAGTGATGTAAAAGCCGTGGCCGTAAGTTTGCCATCCTATCGGGCTAACGCTTCTTCCCAAGAACTGCCACGCGGACTCACTGATCAACCCGCCGCTTTCGAGCGCCTCGAACAACCGCCGCAGGTCCTCCGCCGTCGTCACGATGCCTCCATCCGGTCCGCCGACGATGGGAAGATGGCCGATGTTGGATTGGCCGTCGGGCAGATAACCGATCGCCATGTCCTCCGCGGGATCGGCCAGCGAAGGAAATCCCGTCGTGCGCAAACCTGCCGGCTCGGTGACCCATCGTGACATGGCCTGGGGAAAGGATTCAGCGGTCAGCATCTCGATCGCCAGCCCCAGCAGGATGTAGCCTGCCGAACTGTAGAAAAACGTGCCGGGTGCCCGCCGCGGCACCGCCAGCACCTGCGGTAGAAACGCCTGCACGGAATCCAGCCGCCCCACGTCCATGCCGGCGAAGGGCCGTTCCGCCTCATCATCGATGTAGTCGCCAAGCCCGGAGGTGTGTGAAAGCAGCCCGGCCAGCGTCACCTCCGAATCGACATGCGGTCGAAGTGTGGGCACAATCTCAACCAACGGTTGATCAAATCGGCAAAGCCCCGCATCCACCAGCCGCGCGACGCACAGCGCCGTGAACATCTTGCTGATCGAAGCGGTGGCAAATCGCGTGCTCATCTCGTTCGGCTTTCCCGTCTGCCGGTTAGCCAAACCCTTGGCAAATTCCAGCACCGGCCGGCCTTCCCACGT
>JAXMIV010000304.1:0-2785 GCA_034377045.1 Prosthecobacter sp.
GGACCACAGGCGCATCTCGTACTGGATCACATGGCCGGGGTAGTCGTAGTTCACGAACAAGGTGTCCGGAAACTGCTGATCGTCGTCGAAGAACATTTTGCCGCCTGAGGAGCTGATCGCGTCCGGGAACGTGTCCAGCCCCATGACATGGCGGCAGTAGTCGATGCGATGGACGCCGTCGTTGCCGAGGTCGCCTGTGCCGTAGTCGAACAGCCAGCGCCACGCGCCTTCAACGATGGTGCTATTGTAAGCGCGCTCCGGCGATGGTCCCTGCCACAGGTGGTAATCGATGCCGTCAGGCGGCGCGCCGTTCGCCGCCAGCTTCACCGGGTTCGTTCGCGCCGTCTCCCAAGCCCTGCCCGAAATGACCTTGCCGAGCGCGCCGCTCTTCACAAACTCCCGCGCTTCGTGCAAGAACTTCGCGCTGCGAATCTGCGTGCCCATCTGCACCATGCGGTCCTTCTTGCGCGCCGCCGCCACGGCCACCTTGCCTTCCAGGATGTTGTGGCTCGCGGGCTTTTCCACATACACATCCTTGCCAGCCAGGCAGCCCTCGATCGTCAGCAGCGCGTGCCAATGATCAGGCGTCGCCACCATGAAGGCATCGATGGAAGGATCACTCAGCAGGTCGCGGTAGTCCTTCACCAGCTTCGGCATCTTGCCCGTCTTCGCCTTCACCTCCGCGCCGCGCTGGGCCAGCACCGCCTCCCGCACATCACACAGATGCGTCACCTCACAATCAGGCTCCGCGATGAACGTACTCATCACCGAGTTTCCGCGTCCCCGGATACCGATGCAGGCCACGGAGATCTTGTCATTCGCCGCAACGGCTCTCACCGACGGTGCCGCGGAAGCGGCGGCAATCGCGCCAGCCGTTTTCAAGAAGTGACGCCGGGAGGATAAGGGAGTGTTCATAGGCAGGTGGATGGTTCAGTCAGCATTACGCCGCCGCACCGCCCGGGCTTGCTTTGACCGATTACGCCCCACAAATCACCCATCCAAGCGCCTCGGCGTCTTAAAGAAGTCGTAGATCTCCTGGTCGGTCAGTAGATTTACCGCACGCCAGCGCCGATACATCGCCGCCGCGAGGTAGACCAGTGACGCGCTGACCACCGCCCAGTGCAGCAGCGCCTTTCCCGACATGACCCGCGCGTACAGACTGTGCACCTCCGGCTGCTGGACCAGCCAGTAATACACCAACGCCAAGCCCGGCAGTGACAGCCACCGCAGATAAGCCGGCTCCTTGGTGTCGCGGGAGGATGATTTGAGCAGTCCCGGCGGGAACGACACGGCGGCGATCATCCCCAGCACCCATGGCGCCACCGCCCACCAGCGTGCCCCAAAGGCCAGCAGCAGGAAGGCCGACCAGATCAGCAACGGCACCAGCAACGCCATCACGGCGCTCCAGCGGCGAATGCCGGCAAAGTATGTTTTCATCTGAAGAATCAACCAACCACGGAATACACAGATTACACGGAAATAGACAAGAAAGGTGCCCGGATTTGATCCAAAATTCCGTGTTTTTCGTGTATTCCGTGGTTGTCCAATCAGGAACCTCTCAAACCACGATACGCTCCATTTCAACCCCGGGAAAGCCTCCAAAATTCACCAAAAAACCCAGCTTGAAACCCGTGGCCCTGAGATAGTTGTGCACCTGCGCCCGATGCTCGTCAGTCAGGGATGAAACCGCCTTCAGTTCCACAATGATTTTGCCGTAGCAGACAAAATCGGGCAGGTACTCGCTTTTTAAGGGATGTCCTTTGTAGTCAAGCACCAGACGGGGCTGCGAGATGGCAGAAATCTCCTTCATCCGGAATTCGATCTCAAGACACTCCTGGTAAACAGGTTCGACGAATCCACACCCCTTCTCCTTATAGACCTCAAAAATGGCCCCACGAATGGAATAGCTCTCCTGCTTGTAGATCAGATCCATGATGTGCCAAAAACAACAACCACGGAATACACAGAATACACGGAAGCAGACAAGCCTGGGTTTCATTCCCAGCTCCAATTTCCGTGTATTCTGTGTATTCCGTGGTTGTCCATCTCCGATTCTCCCCCATCCGCACCCTCCACACCAGCCGCACCACCCCTTGACCCCCCCGCCCGTCGGGGCTATTAAGGCTGTTCCCCCTTCCTACCCTTTCTGATGTCCATCGAACGTACCCGCAATTTTTCCATCATCGCCCACATCGACCACGGAAAGACCACGCTTTCGGACCGTCTGCTGGAATTCACCAACACCATCACGGTGCGCCAGCAGCAGGATCAGCTCCTGGATTCGATGGACCTGGAACGGGAGCGCGGGATCACCATCAAGGCGCATCCGGTGACGATGAATTACAAGGCCAAAGATGGCCACATCTACAAGCTCAACCTCCTCGACACGCCCGGACATGTCGACTTCAGCTACGAAGTCAGCCGTTCCCTCGCCGCTTGTGAAGGCGCCTTGCTGCTGGTCGATGCCTCCCAAGGCGTGGAAGCGCAAACGGTGGCCAATCTCAACCTCGCCATGCAGCAGGGCCTGCGCGTCATTCCCGTCATCAACAAGATCGACCTGCCCAGCGCGGATCTGGAGAAGGTGAAGCGCCAGCTCGAAGACATCCTGCAACTGCCCGCCGATGAAGCCGTGCCCGCCAGCGCCAAGATGGGCATCGGCATTCAAGACATCCTGGAGGCTGTCATTGCCCTCGTCCCGTCGCCGAAAATTAAGGACCCCGGCGACGGCTACCTGCGCGCCTCCGTCTTTGATTCCGTGTTCGATGCCTATCGCGGTGGCGTCAGC
>JAXMIV010000305.1:0-2731 GCA_034377045.1 Prosthecobacter sp.
CGGGGGCGCCCACGCGGCCATGGTCTGACCGCCCTGTGCACAATCGACAAGGGTGAGCTTGGCGGATTTGCGCGGGTCGGCATCGGCGATGCGTTTGAAGAAGGAGAACTCTTGGGTGGCGTTGGACATGCTGATCGACACGAAAACCACGCGGCCATCGGCGGCGGGCTTGCCTTCGGCATTCAACGGCTGAATCTGCGCCAGGGCTGTCTGCGCCGCCTTTTGCAGGGCCTCCGGCGGCCGGTTGCTGCCGCCGCCGTAAAGACCGCCGTCCTCGGCTTCATAGCGGTCGTCAGCGGTCATGTCGGAGAGCGGCTTGAGCGTTTCGGGGGCCTTGCGTTGTTCACCGCCGCCACCGCCGCCACCGCCACCCGGGCGCGTGCCGCGCTTGCGCATTTCAAGCGCCTTGTCGAGATAGGCCCGGTCTTCGGGATTGAGCTTTTCGCCACGCTGATCTTTCTGGAAAAGCCCCTGCGCGCGCCGCCAGTCCATGCGGCCGGCATCCGGGGACGAGGTCTGGGCAGGCAGCAGGCCGAGGAGCAGCGTACCCAGGGTCAGAATGAGGATTGGAATCTTCATGGTCAGCTTGAAACACCCGCCGCGGCGTTTGGATGCGGTGAAACTGATGACAACCCGATGCCTGAGGCCGCCCCTTGCCACCAAGCCCCGCCTGTGGCACTGCTACCCATGGTCAAGAAACTGCTTCACACCCGATATCGCGTGAATGACTTGGAAAAGACCGTGGACTTCTACAAGAAGGTGCTCGGTCTCGAAGAGATTCGGCGGCACAAGTCACCCCGGGGATCGGAACTGGTTTTTTTGCGCACCCCGAACAGCGAGGAATTGATCGAAATTTGCAGCTATCCGGCCAGCGGGCCGATCTCCATGAGCCCAGACCTGACCCACCTGGCTTTTGAGGTGGCGGACCTGGAGGCCTTTGCCCGGCATGCCGCCGCTTTTGGCTATCCGCTCTCAGACGGCCCAACAGAAAGTTCCAGCGGGACGTTTGCCTTCATTGACGCACCCGAGGGTTATGAAATAGAACTAATTCAATACCGTTAACTCTTGCTCATGGTGAGCACACGGCAGACACCCCAAAACTACGTTCATGGATTTCGACTGGCTCGGCGTTGCATTTGATCTGGCGCCCTTGACTCCCAAAGACATTGAGGAGTCATTCGAAGATCCATTTTCCTTGAAGCTGCTTCCCGATGACAATGCGGAAGGGGCCAGCGCGCGGTACTACAATCTCGGCAAATCGCTGGCGGGGCGCCCGGTTTTCAGCGTGTTTTGGACGGACGGCAAACGCTACCGGGTGATCTACGCACGCGTGATGACCACCACGGAACAAGATTTCTTCGATCGCAAAAAGGCGGAAGAGCTTTGACGCAAACACCGCAGGAGCAACACACCCATTCCAATTATGAATCCCCCGTCCAATGACCTGGCAGTGGTCCGCGCGTGGAAGGAAGTGCCTTCCTTTGAGAGCGAAGAGCCCGAGGCAAAATTCTGGACAGATCATCAACTGGACCCACGGTTGATGCAATTGTCCATCCACCGCAGTGATGTCCGGGAATCCACCACCATCACCCTGCGCTTCGATCCGCGCATGCTCAGCCGCATCAAGCGCATCGCCCGGCGGCGCTACCTGAACTATCAAAGCATGATCAAGCAGTGGTTGAGCGAGCGGATGGAGCAGGAAATGCGGGATTAATGCCTCCTTCTCTTCAGGCTCTGGCGGTGCAACTCGCGCAAAGGCGATGGCCCTGGTGGATCGGAGTGATGGCATGGGGCGGAGTGCTGTTCATGCTTTCCGCGAATAGCGCGCCACACACGGGACCTGAGTTTCCGTTCAAGGACAAGATCGCCCATTGCCTGTACTTCAGCGCTGGCGCGTTTTGTTTCGCGCTGGGCTTGTTTAGCCGCCCTGGCGTGAAGGTGCTTCGCGCCGTGGCCTGGGGCCTGTTGTTTGGAGCGCTCTGCGGCGCCTTGGATGAGTGGCACCAGACCTTCACGCCTGGCCGTTCCGGCAACGATCCTGACGACTGGCTGGCAGATATCACCGGCGGATTGCTCGGCGGTTGGATCGCCTGGCACTTTTTGCGCCGGTTCAGTCGGCCTGCCGGCGATCGATCACCGTGAAACGGGCGGAAGCCATCACCAGCGGCACCCAAAGCAGCAGCGGCTCATAACGGGGCACGGTCAGCAGGCCAAAGGCGCTGTCTCCATCAAACATCAGCCCACAGATGCCAAAGCTGACAAGCATCAGCCAGAGTTCCTCACCGCGGCGCGCCAAAACGATGACCCGCCACATGCCCCAGGCCAGCAGGAAGAGCAGGCCGGCCAAAGCCGGAATGCCGCCACGGACAAGGGCGTCGAGAAAGACGCTGTGCAGATGCTCCGGATACCAATGAAGGGAACACGACCAGGCATCGTTGGAGGACCATAGACCTTTGCCAAAAGTCCAGTCCTGCCAAGTGGTCATGCTGTTGATGCCCGCCTCAAAGATGCCGAATCTGCCATTGTCGGAGCGCTCGAGCATGGCACGCAAGGGGTTGGCGGAAACACTCGAATCGCCGACCATTTGGGCCGCGACGGCGCGGTCATTCACCCCCAGGCGGGTCGCAGCGTCATTGACCGCGACGCTGGAGAGCAGCGGCCCACTGATCTGGAACAGACCAACCATGACCGCCAGTACCGCGAGCGGCTTCCAAGCGCGCCGCCAGCCACA
>JAXMIV010000306.1:0-6441 GCA_034377045.1 Prosthecobacter sp.
GCCGCAGAGGCTCCGAAAATCTCGCAGATGACGCTGCCAGTGGTCTATCTGCAATCGGAGAAGTCCGTCGCGGAGTCCTATACCCTTCCCACCTATCCGGAGGAGGCCGGGGAGGTTTTGGCCTGGGCGCAATCCGTGATCGGCAGTCCCGGAGAAAAAACCGCGCTGGAGGCAGTGCAGGCGATCGTTGCCGCGATTTTCCACGGTATCAATTATCGCCGTCGAGAGGAGCCGGGAGTGCAGAGCCCGGTCGCGACCTTGCGCCTGGGCTCCGGTTCATGCCGCGATATGGCGACTCTCGGCATGGAGGCGGTCCGCAGCCTGGGCATGGCGGCGCGCTTTGTCAGCGGGTACCTGAACAGCCTCGCGTCACTGGCAGGTCAGGGCTCCACCCACGCATGGATGGAAGCCTACCTGCCGGATTGCGGGTGGTGTGGCTTTGACGCGACCTCCGGCAAACCCACCAGCCGGAGTCAGATCCCCATCGGGGTCAGCAGCCACCCACGGGGCGTCATGCCGATCAGCGGCAAGTTCGACAACAGCACAGGCACCGGCCTGGGGCTGAGCGTGGCTGTTTCCATTCGGCACGAGGACGCCGAAGCGGCGGCAGGCGCGGCTTAGACTAGTTTAACCAGTCAGGTGGATTCAGCGAAGCGGTCCTCGTCCAACCCCAGATCACGACATCGAAATGGAGGGCGCGCTCTTGTTTTCTTAATATTGACAGGCTACGGCATTTTGTGACTCTCCTTGTCATCAGCTTTAGAAGCCTGATGAAATTTTTCTGTGCGGTCATCTTTCTCTGCTGCCTGAAAGGGTCAGGCGTTGACTCTTGACAGAGCAATCGTAACGAGTAGCGTCGCCTGCCATGCCTAGACAGCTTCGCATTCAGTATCCGGGGGCCTTGTATCACGTCACGGCGCGTGGGGATCGGCGGGAGGTGATTGTGCATGATGATGGGGATCGTGAGATGTTGCTGGCGACGTTGGCGGAGGCTTGCCTGAAGACGGGTTGGCAGGTGCTGGCCTGGGTGCTCATGGACAATCATTACCACTGGCTGATCCGCACGCCGAAACCGAATCTTGTGGCGGGCATGGCTTGGTTTCAAGCTACCTACACGCAGCGCTACAATGCCAAACACCGCGTTTGGGGGCATCTGTTCGGCGGTCGCTACAAGGCGATTCCGGTGCAGGGCCGCAGTAACGGCGGCGGTGATTATCTGAAAGCACTGATGGACTACATTCATCTCAACCCGGTGCGCGCCCGGCTGGTGGATGCGGACAAGGGGTTGGGGTTGCTGGATTATCGCTGGAGCAGTTTGGCGCAGGGTTATGGGCAATTGCCCAAGAAGCGCTCGAAATGGCTGGCGGTGGCGGAAGGGCTGCGGCTCTTTGATTTGGCGGACACGACCACTGGCCGGCGGCGTTTCATCGAACGGCTGGAGCAGCGCGTGGCAAAGGAGAAGGCGAAGCAATGCGGACTGCCTGCGGAAGATCTGTGCAAGGGTGGGCAAAGCACGCTGAGGCGGGGGTGGTTTTGGGGCAGCCAGGCCTTTGAGGAAGGGTTGTGCAAGAGGGTTCAGGAAACCGGCCCGATGCTCGACGCGGGGCGGGTGCTGCGAATGACGGCGGAAACCAGGGCCTGCTACGGGGTATCGGCGGCGGCGCAACTGCAAGCCACCCCGGGAAGCGACCCGAGAAAGGTGGCGATTGCCCAGGCGGTCCATGAGCGGACAACCGTGACGCTGCAATGGACCGCGGAGAGACTGGCGATGAAAAGCGGCAGCAATGTCTGCCAGCAGATCAAACGCTTGAAGGCCGGAAAACTAAGCTCATCGAAGGAGATTAAGCAATGGCTGTCAAGATTCAGCGCCTGACCCTTTCATGCTTTCATGCAGGCGAAAAGCTTCCCTTTGCCGGTGGCGTCATCGAAGCCGCCCGCATCCTGCCATATGCGACCACGGCGATGAGCCGAGTGGAACGAGACAGACTGCCGCAGGCAGCCCGAAGGGTTCGGTCGGCGGACCGAATCAAACTCCAGCACGGGGAGCAAGTGCCTCGCGCCGCCGCAGTCGTCAAGATCGCTTGTGGCAGGGAAGCGCTGCATCCCGCTCAGATCCTGCTCTATCCCGCGTCGTGCCGATAGATGCAGCCATGAAGTTTGCAGATGGCCTCAGCCAGGTCTGGCCTGATGACATAGTCGCCGCCGCTGGCAAGGACTTTGAAGGCCAGGAGATGTCGAATAACTTGATAGGGTTTGATCCCCAAGGCCTCCGCAAGACCATTGACAGTTATAGGGCGGGGCACCCGAATGCTCCGCTTTTTGGCGTCCACTGCTTTTTTGGTTGCCGGTAATGAAGCGCTGCTGACGGCACCTTTTTGGTTTTGCGGTTTACCGAGGCTTTTTGGCTGCGGCCTGGCATCTTTTCTGTTCTTCCCGTCGAGTGGAAGCGGCAGAGATTCCGGGCTGATTGCCCGTACAGCTTGCTCGACGGCTTGTATGGCGACCGAAAAATCACAGTCAAAAAGCTCCTGATGGCTGTGGAGACCTCCGTTCGCCGAATGCCTCTCGCCAAGACGGTAGGCAGCTAACAGGTTATGCGCTCTGAACTCCACGCTTCCGCCTTTCCTGCAACTGATCTTGTAGCGGATGATCCAATCAGACACTCCACCATAGCCCAATCGGTTTAATGACTCCTGCCGTACGGAGGCCAAGCCTGCCATTCCTACCTTGACGAAATTGCCTTGCCGCGAGACCGCAACATACACTTCGCCTGCCTCTTCGTATCGGAGCAAGAAGGCAAGGTTGTGAGTGCCACATTGAACGCAATGACCTTTGCGTGTCCGCATGGTATGGCCACCCTTGCTACATGCGCTGACTCCGATGGCCACCAGCATATCGAGCTCCTTCATCAACTCTTGATACTGACACCTCTGCATATCAGAAGCGTCAAACACACGAGACAGGGGAATGCGCTGCTTTTCCAGAAAGCGTTTTTGGTCATCGGAAAGCTGAGCCATTTGACAAGTCCTCAGTGTAATCGGCCGGGCGCCTCGATACAAGAGTGCGGGTCGCGCCGCGCGTCCTACCGCTCACCCGAACGAAGACGATCTATTTCCGCTCTAGCTCCAGGGGAGAGGTTCTCGTATTGATCCTCTAGTTCGTAACGATTGAGACGCTCTCGCTTCGCGTCGCTCTTTGCCTCTTCGACCTGCACGAGAAACCATGGAACAAGGGTGACCAAGGCAACCGCCGCCAGAATTGCGACAATAATTTGATTCTTACTTTTAAGCCCCTCCCACCAACCAGCTATAAAAAAGCTCGGCAGACCCCACCCGACGGGCGCAATCAGAAGATAACTTGGTTTATCATGGTTCCACGGGAGGAACAGAATAGTCAATGCAATGGTCAATATGCCTGTCGCGATGTAGTGCTTCTTGCGGTCGTAGAGTGAATCATCTTCCGAATTCATAGGGGCCAGAGTGAATTACGTATCTCGAAGAACCAGCAGAGCTCAATCCCCCGCGCTGCCATGCTCTCCGTCTCCGTAGAGGTAAGCGGGTCATCCATCATCATGCAAGAGGAGTGATCTTACGAGATAAAATTTTCGGAGAATCCATTGTGTAGCAGTAGAGCAGTTATTTCAACCTCACCGCCCCCTCCTCAGCCCATGCATCAGCGCCTCATACTGCTCCGGCGTCTGGATTTCCTGGATCGCCCGTTCCATCGGGTGCATCGTCGGCCCCGCCGGGCGTGCCTTCCCACCGCCCAGCGGTGCCGTCATGGGGGCAGGGGACCCCTGGCGGGCGCGGCTCCCGTTACCTGCGGCACCCCGCGCCGGCGCACTGACGGCGCCGCCGCCTTGCGGCGGTATCCGCAGCTCCCGCGCCGCCATTTGGGCGATCACCAGCGGCTTCGCCGGGTCATGGATCAGCGGGTCATTCGTCGCCTCCAGCGCCGCGTGGATCTCTTCCATCCGTTGGAACAGCCGCGTCCCCTCCCGGCCCGCTTCCGGGTACAGTTGCAGCGTCCGCGTCGCGTTCGCTTCGTACGATGTCACCAGCGCCTGCTGCAGCTGCGTTTCCCCGTCCTTCGGTTTCGCTGTCTCAGCTTCAAGGGATTGTTCCTCACCCACCCGCAGCTCCTCCTCACTCGGCCCCGCCGCTTCTGCCGCTGCCTCGGCAGCATCCGCCGCCGCATCATCCGCCCCCACCCCAAAATCGCTCTCCACCTCCTCCACAGCCCCCTCATCCTCAGCACTGCCGAATCGCGACTCCTTCACCCCCGCCTCCCGCGCCACCGTCGCCATTTCAGACACCGCCCGCTCATAAGCCTCCACGGCCTGTTCCGGACTCTCAGGGGGCGATGGTGGTGGCGAATCAGCGGGCATGACCCACTTTCCCGCCATTCCCCACCCCAAGCAACACCCCCAGTGCTAACACCTGATTCGTCGTGCGCGCACTTGGACTAACGGGGCAAGGACGAGAAACTTCCATATGACGGTGGGCAAATTGGTGATTGGCAGCACCAGGTTTCATACGCATACTGAATTAGCTCCAAGCCATTACTTTCCATCTCCATGCCAATCACGTTCACCAGCTATTCCCTCGCGGATCCAGATGCAAAGCTGGGAAGAGAACAGTACGACGAGTTAAAAAGCATCCCGGTCGACCATCTTCCCAGTTATGCTGACCATATTGTTAGGCAGGCATGGAGTCGATTCTGGGAGGACAAAGCAAGTTTACTTAAACCTGCAGGTAGGGCCGCTCTTGCGGCAGTGCTTTTTTTGGGTCTGGCGCAAATGCTAGACACCGCAGGACAAAAAAACCTCTGCGAAGCAGCCGGAGTGGTGGGAATCCTTTGTGCAGCGGTTGCGTTGGGCAGCATGGCCAATATCGGCATATCTGCGTCGGGGCACAGCCGTTTCGTAAGACATCTAAAGGCCTATCTGAGGCATCAGCATGCCCAAGCAACATCTGCGCGCACTTACGAAGAGTACAGCAGCCGACGGTAAGCGGGCCACTATCACCAACGAAGGCTTAGATCGCACGTTCCAACGGGTGCATTCACCAGGAGGAAAGGGTCGTGAGGCAATTCGTGACAGTTGATGGCTGGCAGAGGGATCAAAGCAGTCCCCGTTGAATCCCAAGTGTGACCGGCAGAGGCACCCTGATTCGACTCCTCTTTTCGCCTTCAAATCGCAAAAAAGCAGTTGCTTTTTAAGTGGTTATACCCCCAGGTTTCCGATGTACTACCACGTGCGTTCGGTGTTGGAATTGGCGGCTGTGACCACCACGGAAAAAATGGTTCTGGTGGCCCTCCATGGCGACTTTGATCGCGCGGACCAGCCTTTCGGATCGCTGCATTCAGCGCTCGCTGCGCCGCATCCCGCCGGAGCTTTTGGCGATGCAACTGGGCGCGGGCCGGCACCGCACCACCCTTTATCAACTGCGCCTGCCGCTGCCGGAAACGGTGACCCTGCGTCCCGAAACCCCGAACGTGGGTTCCAAAACCCCGAACGTCAGTCCCGATACCCCGAACGTCGGTCCACAAACCCCGAACGTGGGTCACCCAAAGCACCAAGAAGCACCAGTCAAGAGAACAGGAAGAGACCAAGAAGCAAACCTACCTCCGGTGGGTGGGGTGGCACTGCCGCTGCCCTTGGCTTTGACGGCTTCGACTTTCAGATCCCTTCTCCAGGTTGGCGTTGAACGATTGCGGGGGTCGTTTAATCGGCCTGGGACATGGCGGTGTGGGATCGAATTCCGGCAAAACGGGCGTGCCTGGGACGTATCCCGCACTGACATGTTTCGCCCCCCCAGCCATTTCCTGAGCCTCTGGTTCGCCTTCACCGCGGTGGCCGCCAGCGGCGTGGAGCCTCCCATTCCAGCCAAAATCGTGTTCAACCGCGATATCCGGCCGATCCTCTCCGACACCTGTTTTCACTGCCACGGACCGGACAAGAATGCCCGCAAGGCAAATTTGCGGCTCGACCTGCGCGAGGAAGCCCTGAAGGCGGCGAAGTCAGGGGCCATACCCATCGTGCCCGGCAAACCGGAGGAGAGTGAATTTGCCAAGCGCGTGCTGACCGATGATGAGGACGATCTCATGCCGCCGCCAAAGGCGCATAAACCGCTGTCGCCGCGGCAAAAGGAGCTGTTCAGGCTCTGGATCGCCCAAGGAGCGGAGTATCAAAAGCACTGGGCCTATGAACCTCCGGTCAAGGCCGCCATCCCGCCCGGTCAGAATGGGGTCGACGCGCTGGTGCAAAAACGGCTGACGGAAATTGGCCTGAAGCCATCCCCCGAAGCCGACCGGCGGCTGTTGATCCGGCGCCTGTACTTTGATTTGTTAGGCCTGCCGCCGACGCCGCAGGAGGTGGCGGCGTTTGTCCAGGATGCGGCGCCAGATGCCTATGAGAAGCTGGTGGATCGCGTGCTGAAA